>JBMTLP010000174.1:0-6636 GCA_049433245.1 Pirellulales bacterium | reverse complement strand
GTCGAGGCCCAAGAGGTGCAGGATCGTGGCGTGGATGTCGTGCACATGCACGCGATTTTCTACGGCTTCAAAGCCAAACTCGTCGGTCGCACCGAACGTAGTGCCTCCCTTGACGCCGCCACCGGCCATCCACATCGTGAAACCATACGGGTTGTGGTTCCGCCCCGGCTTGCCGGTGCCCTCGCTAAAGGGCATGCGGCCAAACTCTCCTCCCCAGACCACAAGCGTGCTCTCCAGCAGCCCGCGTTGCTCTAGGTCGGTCAGCAAAGCAGCAATCGGCTGATCGGTTTCCCCCGCATGCCGACCGTGGTTTTTCTCCACGCTCTCGTGAGCATCCCAAGTTTCCTCCAAGTGGCCGCCGCCAGAGTAGAGCTGCACAAAACGAACACCCCGTTCCACAAGGCGGCGGGCAATCAAGCAGTTGCGTCCAAACTCAGCAGTGGGCTCGACGTCGACCCCATAGGCCGCACGCGTGTCGGCCGTTTCCTGTCCGAGGTCGACTGCCTCGGGTGCCTCAGCCTGCATCCGGAACGCGAGTTCGTAACTCGCCGCGCGGGCCGCGAGTTCCGCACCACCCGGCCTGGCCCGCAGGTGTTCATCGTTGAGCCGCGCCAACAGATCGAGCTGCCGCCGCTGCCCCTCGCGACCGAGCGACTGCGGCACGGAGAGGTCGAGAATGGGATTCCCGGTGGGCCGAAAAAGCGTGCCCTGATACCCCGCCGACATGAAGCCGCTCGACCAGTTTGGCTGTCCGCCGATAGGCCCGCCACGCTTGTCGAGCATCACCACATAGCCGGGCATGTCCTGATTCTCTGTGCCCAGCCCGTACACCACCCAGCTGCCGAGCGCAGGCCTCCCGATAATCGGCTTACCGGTGTTCATCTGCACGAGCGCCGAACCGTGGGCGTGGGTGTCGGTATGGCAGGAGCGGATCACCGCCAGTTTGTCGGCGTGTCGCTTGAGGTGCGGGAAGAAACCCGAGATTGGTAGACCACTCTCGCCACAGCGTTCGAACGGCCGACAGGCTGGCGTCAGCAGGCCCATCGGCCGGCCACCTGAGTTGATAAACGCCTTGTCGGGAGGCAACGGTTGGCCGGCGTATTTTTCCAGCGCCGGCTTCGGGTCGAACGTGTCGACCTGGCTCGGCCCGCCGTTCATCAACAGGAAGATGCAACTCTTCACCTTTGTCGGCAGGTGGGGTGGCTGCGGAGCGAAGGGGCTGCCCTCTGCGGGCGCTTCGGCCGCCGACGCCCGACCCCAGAAGCCATCTCGCTCAAGCAGGCTCGCCAGCGCGAGCCCGGCAAAGCCTCCTCCCATCTCCCAGATCGCCTCACGGCGGGAGAGCCCACAGGGATAACGCATCACCAACCTCCTTCGTGCCGCCAGCGGCCTTTCACGCTCAATCCACAAACACAAACTCATTCGTGTTGAAGAGCACCAGGCACAACGACGCCCAAGCCTCCTGGCTACTCATCCCACCTTCCACCGCGGCCTCAAGATGCTCCTTCGCCACGGCGTGCTCCACCTCACTCGGCCGTCGCCCGACCGCCAACCGCCACGCCGCCTCACACCGGGCAGGCGTGTCGTCCGCGGTGCTGGTCACTCGTGTCGCAAACGCCGCCGCCCGCTGGGCAACCCACTCGTTATTGAGCAGGGTCAACGCCTGCGTGGGCACGATCGACACGTCGCGTTTGCCCGTCGGCATCGTGGTATCGCACATGTCGAACGTGGTCATCATCGGCACGATCAAGCCTCGCTTGGAGAACATGTAGAGGCTTCTCCTTAGGCACGCCTCTGGCGGCGAAGGGGTGTAGGCTCCGGACTTCATCGACAGCCCCTCAAGCGCCTCCGCTGAGATGGGCTGACGAAAGCTCTCGCCACCGACGCGTTTGTCGAGTTCGCCACTGACTTCCAGCATCGCATCCCGCAAGCTCTCGGCATCGAGCCGCTGCCGCCTGGCATGCGAGAGCAGCCGGTTGTCGGGATCGACCGCCGCCGCAGCCGTCGGATCGGGATGGAGCGAGGCACGACGGTAGGCCTGGCTGGTGACCATCAGGCGGTGCATCCGCTTGAGCTGCCACCCACCGTCGATCAGATGGGCCGCCAGCCAGTCGAGCAGGGCGGGGTGTGTGGGCCGTGGGCCGTTGAAGCCCAGGTTGTCTGGGTCGCCGCAGAGCCCTTCGCCAAAGTGATGCTGCCAGAGCCGGTTCACGATCACGCGCGGCGTGAGCGGATTCTCGGGGGCCGTGATCCACCGCGCCATCGCCAACCGGCGGCCGGTCGTCTTGGCTCCCGCTGGCGGGGGCTCAAAGTCGTGCATACTCGCCGGCACACAGGAAAACGACCCGGCCGTCACCGCCGCAAGTGGCCGATGTGGGTCCCCTTTGGCAAGCAGATGCAGCGGTTCGGGCGTGGCGGTGAGATCGGTCCAACCGAGCACGTCGTAGCCCAGCTCTTCAACTGATGGCCCACCCATCAGCGACCGATCCCGCGAGGTCACCGGCCCAGGCCAAAAGGCTGCCGCCATGCGGTAGTAGTCCTCTTGGCGAATCGCGTCAAACTTGTGGTCGTGGCAGCGGGCACACTTCCAGGTCAGCCCAAGAAACGCGGTGCTCGTCACATGGACGAGGTCTTCCAGCCGCTCATAGCGATACTCCAGATCGTCGTTCGGCTCGTCGTCCCAGGTTCCCACGCGGAGGAAACCCGTGGCTGTCACACTCCCCAGATCAGCTTCTGGCACCTCATCACCAGCGATCTGCTGGGTGACAAAGCGATCGAACGGCAGATCGCTGTTGAACGCCTCCACCACCCAGTCGCGATACCGCCACGCGCCCGGCTTCTCCGCATCGCGTTCGTAGCCGTTGGTTTCCGCAAACCGCGCCACATCGAGCCAGTGCCGCGCCTGCCGCTCACCAAAGTGTGGTGACGCGAGCAGCCGGTCAACCTGCTTTTCGTAGGCATCGGCCGACGTGTCGGCCAGGAACGCGGCGAGTTCGGCAGGGGAGGGTGGTAGCCCAATCAGGTCAAACGAGAGCCGTCGCAAGAGCGTGCGTCGGTCAGCCTCCGGGGCGGGCTCCAGCCCAACGTCGGCCAGGGCCGCGTCCACAAAACGATCGATCGGGTTCTGCGCGCCGCCCGGCGGCGGCTCAGCCGCTGCCAGTGGTTGCAGGCTCCACCAGTCGCGACCAGCCCGCGCTGGCGTCGTTCGCTCAAACAGATCGAGCACGCGTCCTTCCGGCCACACGGCCCCAGCATCGATCCAGGCCGCGATCGTGGCCTGCTCAGCGTCCGGCAGCCGCTGTGAATGACCATTCGTCTCTGGGGGCATTTCTCCGGCGGCGATCCTCGTCCAGAGCGGGCTCTCGTCGGCTGCGCCAGCCACGACCACCGGCCCGCTGGCACCACCTGCAGCCAACCCCGAGGCCGACGTGAGATCGAGCCCTGCTTCGGGCTCCGTGCCGCCGTGACATTCAATGCACCGCCTCAACAACACATCCGCCACCGACGACTCGAACGCCTCCACGGCCGCGTCCTTGGCTTCCGCGTCCACAGCAAAGGCCGCGAGCACAAGACCGATGGCCACGCCCCTCACCAACCAGCAGCGAACCGCAGGCACGCCTTCACCACGCAGGCCGCTCCGCCTCCCCGCTGTCAGATCCTGCATGACCACAACTCCCCTGAAGGCCTGCACGCACACAGCCGGCAACGACCACCTGCTGCGGCGCGGAGCACGTCTCTCAGCCTACCTCGCCACGCGCTCACAGCCCAAGTGTCGCACAGGCTGCAGGAGCCACCGCCCCCGTCGGACTCCGGTCTACGTCAGAGACGCGCGACGGCGACTACCAATATTCATACGTCGAATTACACCGCGTGCATCACGATCACCCACCGAGGGAGTCTGTCATGGCGAGGGTTCATAAACACCTGGCATCCGCCGTCCATGTGGCAGCGATCCTGCTCGCAGGCTTGGCCTCATCAGGGGTTGCGCAAATCGACTTGCCACCTTCGCTGACCGCATTCTTGGAAGAGCAGGCGGAGCAGGAGCGACTCGACATTGCGATCACAGAACTCTCGCAAAGAATAGACGCCACTCCCGACGACATGTCGCTGCTGCTTGAGCGAGCAGAACGCTACACCGAGGCGGGCGACCTCGAGGCCACGCGGGCCGACCTCGAGCGGGCCATGGCGCTCGCACCAAACTCGGCTGAGGCGTTGCACCGAGCCGCGATCATCATGGCCGGCATCGCACCACTGGAGGCCATTCCTCTCTTCGACAAACTCGTGGAGATCACCGACGGCGACGCAGGAGCTCTGGCCGACCGCGGCAAAGCCTACGGACTGTCGGGGAATCACGAGCAGGCGCTGGCAGACCTCGACGCTGCCCTCGCAAAAGATCCGCATCTCGCCCTCGCTCACGCGATGCGGGGCAACATCTATTTGCGCCGGAACGAGCATCAAGCGGCCGTTGATGCCTTCACCTCGGCCCTCGCACTCACCCCCATCGCCCAGGCCTATTTCGATCGGGGTTACTGTTACAAGCAAATGGGCAACTATCCGGCTGCGATTGCCGACTACACCGACGCCGCTCGGTTAGACAGCGAAAACATTGGCCCGATCTGCGAGCGCGGCCAAGTTCATCAGCTTTCAGGCAACTATGCAGCAGCCCTTCGCGATTACGACCGCTGTTTAACGGAGGTGCCAGACGATCCCGGCGCCTCCCTCCAGCTCGCGTGGCTGCTCGCGACTTGCCCCGACGATGCCCTACGCGATGGCAAGCGGGCCTTGCGACTCGCCTCGAACGTGTGCGACTCGGTGACCTGCCAAACACCGGAACCGCTCAACGCCCTTGCGGCAGCGTATGCCGAACTGGGCGACTACCGACGCGCCGAAACGCTGCAAGAGCGTGCCGTGGCCCTCAGCATCATGTGGCCCGATTTTCAACAGGAATCAGCGACACGGCTGCAGAACATCCGGGATCAGCAGCCCATCCGCGACGCCCTCACGCCGCTCAGGATTCAGCCACGCGACGTCGACGCACTGCCGCGAGCAGTGGCCCTTGAGGAGGCGATGAACATACCAGCTGACCTGCTCGGCCGCATGTATCTCGAAACACAAACGGCCCTGCAACTCGCCAACATCGCGAAGGCGGGCGCCAGGATCAAAACGTCGTTTGATGGCCAACCTGGAACGGTCAACTCCGGCAATGCGAGCGATGTTGAAGAGCGACTGCTGCAACGTCAGCAGGTCTTCACAGAGGCCATCAAGCGACGTGGCATACCAAAACTCGCAGAAGGGTATACGGCGATCGTGACGGGAGATTGCGACAACTGGGCGATGGGCAACATGCCTGTTCTCTTTGCACAGCATCTCGAACAAGGCAGCCCAGCGTGCACCATGACGCAAGCGACCCTGCAACACAACGCTGTGGCAGTCGAATCGGCGGTGGTATTTCGGCATGACCTCAATGTCGACTTCACGATCAGCGGCACCATCGATGACGATGGACGAATCACGTTCCTGACAGCCGAGAGGGGGGGCATCTTCGGGACAGCCGAAGGCCGCTGCACGCTCACGCTCACGCCAGCCAAGGTGGAAGGGAGTGCCTTCGCCGAAGCGTATGCCGGCAGGGCGGTCGCCTGCCGGGAGAGTGGCGGCGATGCAGTAGCCATCGCCGCGTTGAACCGGGCGTTCGAACTTCACCCGCAACCCGAATACCTGGCGATGAAGGCGATCACCCTCGCCACGTCTCAAGACGAAACGGTGCGCAGCGGCGCACAGGCGTTGGAAGCAGCCTTGCACGCGCAGTCGCTCGTCACCGACGAAGCCAGACTCATCACGCTTCAAGCCCTCGTTGTGGCCCACGCTGAGACCGGCGACTTTCCCAAGGCAGCCACCTTCCAACGCGAACTGCTCAAGATCGTTCCGGAAGACGTGCGCGAGATCGCCACGGAGCACCTGGAGATGCTCGAAGCAGGGCAGCCCTTCCACAACGAACCGTGGTAGTAAAAAGACGCAAAAGGCGTCCTAAAGCAGTCGCTCCCGCCCTCCGTCGGCTGCCGACGCCACGCAGGCCATCATCACCTGCTGGACAGCGAGGGCCGCCTCGGGCCAGTAGGGCTCGCGAGTCCCGCTGAGCACGAGTTTGGAGAAGTGCCGGAAGAGGTTGGTCTCCTGCGCCGACGCATGGCCGTGACCATACTCGTCGAGCGTGACCGTCTGGTCATGACGCTCCATGCGGAAGTCGCAGCCATCGACGACGAACTTTGGCTTGGAAACGGTGAATGAGAGTTCGTTGCCGATGTAGGGAAGAACGAAGTCATCCACCCGAACACTGCCCCGCGGTCCGCTGACATGCACCCATTGCTGATGCTCTATCAGGAACGAGCAGAAGAAACTCGCCGTCGCGTCCTTCTCTCCCCGCCAGATGAGCTCGCCTGAAAACTCCACCGGCACGGCCGCACCACCACCAGGAGCCGCATCAGACACAATCATCCGGCCCGTGACCGCATCCGGCATCCGCGGCCACATCGCCCACAGCGAAAACGAGATCGTGTACCAGCCGAGGTCGCCGAGCGCTCCGAGTGGCTCGAGATCACTCTTCATGCGGATGTTCTCGGCACGAAACTCCTCCGGCGC
>JBMTLP010000173.1:0-6641 GCA_049433245.1 Pirellulales bacterium | reverse complement strand
ATGTCCCAAAGATCGATGTGGCTCGGCCCGCCGAGGTTGAAGATCATGATGCACGAGCGGTTCTCATGTCCTGGTCGGACACGACCTTCCGCAGAGGCTCGCGCGTACTGCGGCAGCGACAGCCCCACGGCTGAGAGCGCACCGATGTGCAAAAAGTCTCGGCGATTTGCGGCTCGCCCGCAGAGGACAGGACGTCGCCCTGGAGATTGAAACGTGAACATCCGCGATCTCCGCCGAAGCTTCTCTGGTTGGTTGTCGCCCCCGCAACACTCGCTGGCGACGCTCCCCGCTCATCAACTCTGATATCCTACCCCGTTGCGTGGCGGCTCGCATCGCCCGGGGGGAAGGCTACAGCGCTTCGCTGAAAGGAAGACGCACGTGCGGCTCGGACTGATTAACTCGGCGTTTGTACAAACTGGTCGCGAGGCGCGGTTCGGCCTGGAAATGACGAAGCAACTTGGCTTCGATACGGTGGATATCTTCACCGACCCGCTCGACATCGACGAAACCGAACGACGTCTGTTGCGAGACGTGTGCGATGAGCTGCAACTCCCAATCGTGAGTGTTTGCTGCGTGGCGCTGGGGCTGATCGACTTCAACCCATCGGTCCGTCGGTTTCACCTGGAACGCTGCCGTCGCTTTCTCGATCTCACTGCTGAACTGGGGGGCACGAACCTCCTGCTCGTGTTGGGCGAATACGTCTGGCAACAAGAAGTTATTCCGCCGGGTGAGCAGTGGCGGGCGGCCGTGGAATCAGTGCAGCAGTTGGGGGACGACGCCCGCCGCCTTGGTATCAAGATTGCCATCGAGCTGGAGCCCTTCCGGCTGTCGTTGGTGAACTCGGTCGACAGCATGCTGCAGTTTCTCAGCGACGTCGGTCAGCCAGAGACGGTGCGAGCCAACTGCGACATCTCCCATTTGCACCTCGTGCAGACGCCTCCTGCCGACGTCGCTCGGCTGGCGGGCATGATCGAACATGTGCACCTCTCCGACTGTGATGGAAAGGTGCATGGCGATCTGCCGCCCGGGCGTGGGGTGACACCGATCGCCGACTACCTCGCGGCGATTCGGGACACCGGTTACGACGGCGTGGTGAGCCTCGAACTCGAGTATTCGCCCGAGCCAGACAAGATCGTGGAGTGGGTGGCCGAGGCCTACGACGCCACCTCGAGAATCATGGCCGACCTCGGCTGCCGCTAGTTGCGTGCGGCTGCACGGGTTGTTGCTCACGAGAGGCTGTTTATGAACGGACGAATCGCTTTGGTATTTGTTGTCGTTTGGGCCAGCATGGTGACGGGCGCGATGGCGATCGAGCCGAGTGCTCAGTTGCCAGGCACACAGGCCTTTCCCGAGGGTGCAGATCTCTCCGCCGATGCGTTGGCCTCCACGCTCGTCGAAGGAGTAGACCGCTTCCTGCTTGGGGAGATCGCAGCGGCTCGGGAGTTGCGGCGTGAGGCGTGGAAGCTGGACCACGCCACGGCGGAGCAGGCTGCCGCCGCCGACGCGATGCGACGGGCGAGACTGCAACACATCCTCGGTCTTCGAGATGAACGGGAGGTGTTTGAGGCTCCGCAACTCCTGGCTACCACTGATCGCTCGGCCGAAGTCGGCCGAGGTGAAGGCTATGTGATCCTGGCTGTCCGCTGGCCGGCTGTGCAAGGGGTCCACGGTCAGGGGCTCTTGCTGCAGCCCACAGGCGCCTGCGTGGCCAGTGCCGTCGTGATTCCAGATGCCGAGATTTCTCCAGAGCAGTATGTGGGGTTGGCCGATGGCATGCCCCTGGAGGCCCAGCTGCCCAGACGGCTTGCCGAGAGCGGATGTCGCGTGCTGGTGCCCACCTTGATCGATCGGCACCGCGAGCCGAGGAATGGCCGGGCATCGCTCACCTCACGCGAGTATCTCTACCGCAGCGCGTTTGAACTGGGCCGGCATCTGATCGGTTACGAACTGCAAAAAGTGCTGGCGGCGGTCGACTGGTTTGAGCGGAGTGGAGAGGCGCAACCGGTCGCCGTTGTGGGCTACGGCGAGGGGGGGATGCTCGCGGCGTATGCAGGTGCCCTCGATCCTCGCATCGATGTGGTCGGGGTGTGTGGCTACTTTGGTGACCGCGATCGGATCTGGGAGCAGCCGCTCGACCGCAATGTGTTCGGTTTGCTCACGCACTTTGGCGACGCTGAGCTCGCGGCCATGGTGCTGCCTCGTCGGCTGGTGATCGAGAACAGTGTGGGGCCGGAGGGAGAGATTCCTGGCGACGGTGGTGCGCCTGCGGTGCTGCGTTCACCGGCAGGCGTGGACGAGGAGCTGCAGCGACTTCGCGAGTTGGTGGGCGATGCGGCGGAAAATCTGACTGTGCTCGGAGAGGCAGGCTCCCCTGTCCAGCATGGCGAAGGCCTTGCGGCGCTCGTGAAGGAACTTGGTGGCTCACTGCCAACGACCAACCTCCTGCCGGAGGCGACAGGGCAGGCGAGCGACACCGATGCGCGTCAGCGGGAGCAGATCCGGGAGATGGATCGCTTCACACAGCGGGTGCTCGAGCAGTGTGCAGACACGAGGCTTGCCTTTCTCCCGATTGCCGATCAACTTGGCCGCGCTCCGCAGCAGCCGCTCGACTTTTCGTCGACTGAGGCCTACGAGGGCTCCATCGCAACCTTTCGTGAGCACTTTGCCACGCAGGTGATTGGTCGCTTTGATCGCGACCTGCTCCCGCCGCGTCCGCGTTCGCAGTTGGTGTCGCGCGATGAGGGGGTGGCGATCTACCGGGTAGTTCTTGATGTCTTCCCCGATGTCATGGCAACGGGTCTGCTCGTACTCCCCGACACCATAGAAGCTGGCGAGCAGAGACCTGTGGTGGTCTGTCAGCATGGGCTCGAGGGACGCCCAGACGATTTGCTGGTGGGGGCTGAAAATGAGCGAATCTACAAGGGGATGGCCACGCGACTTGCGCAGCGAGGGTTCATCACCTTCGCTCCGCAAAACCTCTATCTGTATGGTGATCGCTTCCGCACGCTCCAGCGGAAAGCCAATCCCCTTGGCAAGACGCTCTTTTCCGTCATCGTGCCGCAGCATCGCCAGATCGCTCGTTGGCTGGGCACCTTGCCGTGTGTCGATCCCAACCGCATCGCCTTCTATGGCCTCAGTTACGGCGGCAAGTCGGCGATGCGGATCCCACCGCTCGTTGAGGAGTACTGTCTTTCGATTTGTTCTGCCGACTTCAACGACTGGGTTTGGAAGAATGCGTCGACGTCAGCGCCGTACAGCTATGTCTGGACGGGCGAGTACGAGATTTTTGAGTTTGATCTAGGCAGCACCTTCAATTACGCCGAGATGGCCGCCCTGATCGCCCCCCGACCTTTTATGGTGGAGCGGGGGCACTTCGACACGGTTGGGTCTGACGAGCGAGTGGCGCACGAGTTCGCCAAAGTGCGGTTTCTCTACGAGGCGAGGCTCGGACTGGCTGAGTCTGCGGCGATCGAGTGGTTTGTGGGGCCACATGCGATCAACGGGCAGGCGACCTACGACTTCCTGCACCAGCACCTTGATTGGCCGCACCCCGGGCCGTGATGGCTGCTCTGGGGTGGGGTGACTATACTCTTTGGAGCGTTGGCTCCCGGCCGACGTTGCCCTGAGGCGGGGTACCGCAACCTGCGGGTGCCCGCCACGTTCAAGGTTATGGTCCCACCTTTCCCTCCTGTGGGCCCTGCTTCGTCATTCACGGGTTTGACTGGCCGCGTTTTCGTCAGGAATCCCGCTGAAAAGCGTTGGTTTTTGAGAAACAAGACCGGAAGCCCGCCCGCCGACGTTTTCATTTCCCATGAGGTTCGACATGCGTTTCCCCCAGACGACCGAGTTGAGCTCGCGATTTCGAGGTGCCCGGCGAGGGTTTACCCTCGTGGAACTCCTTGTCGTGATCGCGATTATCGGCGTTCTCGTTGGGTTGCTGCTCCCCGCGGTGCAGTCCGCCCGTGAGGCCGGCAGGCGGATGCAGTGCAGCAACAATCTCAAGCAAGTTGGGCTCGCGGTGATGATGGCCCACGACATCAGGAACAAGTTTCCCTGTGGACGGGAGTCGAGGGATCCCTACGACGTGTCGTGGGCATTTCGGCTGTTGCCTTTCATGGAAGAGCAGGCGATCTACGACGCTCGCAATCCCGACCCCACCGTTCCCTGCTGGGATCCCAGTAACGCCCTGGCGTTTCGATCACCGGTGGCGACCTACTTCTGCTCCAGCCGTCGTGCCCCCGCTGCCGACCGCCACTTCGACAACAACAATGATGCGCCGGTGGTCATGAATGCAGCGGCCGGAGGCGACTACGCAGCCAACCCCGGCACGTACTTCAACTACGCGGTGACCCCGAACGCGCCGTTTGATCCAAAGCGTGGCGGTCCGATCCACACTTTTTCAAGCGTGACGATTGCGCAGGTCACGGACGGTCTGAGCAAGACGTTCGCTGTGGGCGAAAAGCACATCCCGCCGGAAGACAGCTCGTACTCGGCCGCGATGCAGCACTACATCATGGGCGACACGGCGTTTTTCCCTTCCGATACTCCCCACACGCTCTTCCGTGATACGTATCGAGGGCTCGCCCAGTCGTACCGCGATATGAACAACCGCAAGTTCGGCAGCATGCACCCCCAGATCACGCAGTTCGTTTTCCTGGATGGTCATGTGGAGGCGATCTCCAACGATACAGGGCTTGATATCCTGCGGTGGTACTGTGCTGTAGGTGATGGAAACGACCCGACTGCTCCACCGGACGGCGTTGACGTTGACTTCTAAGAACGAATCAGTTTTTCCTCATCCGCCTTCCATCCCCATGTCTGGAGTTTGCAAGTTCATGAACACGTCGCCCAGTTTGCGGAGCGGGTTCTCGAAGACCGCCGTCGTTGCCGCAGCTGCTGTTGCGGTCGCTGTGGTGGGCATCTGGTACTTCGCATGGCCTGACGCGGCAGACGAAGCCATCGCCCTGCAACGCGATCTTCTTGAAAGCGGTCTTGGCCCAGATGCCAGCAAAGAGCAGATCGTGGCCATCATGAAGAAGGTCGATCAGCTCGGTGCCGATGACGTGAGCAGGGTGCGAGAGGCACTCTTTGGAGACTTGCGGGGCATGCAGCAGCGGAACATGGCCCGGTATTTCGAAGTGCCCGAATCGCAGCGGCAGGAGGTGCTTGACGCCGATATTGCCCGCATTCAGCTGCTCGGGAAGCTCTTCGACGCGGTGAATCCGGGGAGCATGCGGCTACCGACCGAGGCCGAACGTGAGCGTTGGGAGGAGCGTCGTAAAGCCCGCGAGGAAGGACGCGAGCAGCCTCGAGAGGAACGTCCGCAGCCGCAGGGGCCAGAGATTAACCGTGAGCAGGCCGAGGAATACATGACTGCACTGCGGGCTCGAGCTGAAGAGCAGGGCGTTGAGTTGGGCCGCATGGGGGGCTTCGGTGGCCGCCGTGGTGGTCCGCGTGGCTAGGCGACGTTCACACGATCGGCGAACTCGTCCGCGTCTCCGCACGGATTCGCTACGATAACGCCATCGTGGTATCTCCCCCTGTAGAAGAGCGTTCCCAACGCGATGCGGCTCCGCCCACACGGTTGGCAGAACTTGCTGGCTCGATTGGATCTCACAGCGGGTTCGAAGACGTTGTCGCCAGCCTCCGAGCGGGGCACGGAGCGACGATCGGCGGAACCTGGGGTTCCGCTTGCGCACTCGCTACGGCGGCGCTCGCCAAGTACCTGCACGCCGCCCGCCCGACGCCGGCGAAGAGGAAGGCCGCGGCTGTCAAACAGCATGCGACGCGGGCCGCGGCAGCCGCAGGAGGAGTGCTGGTTGCGGTGCTGCCGCACGCAGCCGATGTCGAGGCCTTCGCTGATGACCTCGCTATTTTCACATCCGCTGATGTGGCAGTGCTCCCCGCTGTGGAAACGGTTGACGATGAGGACCTCGCCGGCAGCCCGGATGCAGCTGCACGGTTGGCGCTCGTCAAGCGGTTGACGCAACCCGACGCGGCGGCCAGGCCAGAGATCATCGTCACGAGCGTGCAGGCGCTGTTGTCGCCGCTCGACGATCCTCGCGAGATCTCGGCGAGCACCCGCCAGTTTGAGGTTGGTGGCACCCTCGATCCTTCGGAGTTGGCCGACTGGCTGGTGGCTCGCGGCTGGCAAGGCTACGACGCCATCGAAATGCCAGGTTCTTTTGCCCGTCGCGGCGGGATCATGGACCTCTTCGCGCCAGACTGGGATCGGCCGGTGCGCGTCGAGCTTTACGGCGATGAGATTGAATCACTCCGCACGTTCGACATCGTCAGTCAGCGGAGCGTGGAGGATCTTGATCAGATGGAGGTGACGGCCCTGGCTCGGAGTCATGGCTCGACACAGTTGACGGAGATTCTTCCCACCGGCTCTGCCTTTGCTCTGATTGAGCCGATGGAACTCGCGGACGAAGCCCGCCGTTGTCACGCCCGTTTGCATGAAAGCATTAGCAACATCTCCGACCCCGAAGAGATGTTTGCTCGCCTTTATCGATGGCCGTCGGTCACGCTCTCGTGTGTCGCCACAGCCAGCCTCGAAGCGGTGGCCCAGTTGGCGATCGAGAGCGTTGAGCGGTTTACCGGTGTTCTCGATCGTGTCAAAGAAGAACTGGAAAACGTGG
>JBMTLP010000172.1:0-6664 GCA_049433245.1 Pirellulales bacterium | reverse complement strand
GTGGCAGCGGGCACAGCCGATGCTCAGGCCGAGGAGGCCGCGGCCCACCATGTCGATCTGGTCTGCGACCACATCCATCGCGAAGTTCTCATTCATCGCCGTGGCAGGCTTGGCGGCGAGCGCCAGGAAACCGGTGGCGACAAGCCGACGGTCGCGGGTTGAGGACGAGTCGCTTGGCAGCAGGTCGCCGGCAAGCTGCTCGGCTATGAAGCGATCGAAGGGGAGGTCATCGTTAAACGCTTGAATCACATAGTCGCGATATCGCCAAGCGTGTGGGAACGTCGGGTTGCGGCTGAGACCGTCGTTGCCGTTGGACTCGCCGTAGCGAGCCACGTCGAGCCAGTGACGCCCCCAGCGTTCGCCAAACTGGGGCTCCGCCAGCAGCCGGTCAACGAGGTCGGCGACCGCCGCATCAGCGTCGTGTGCGTAGGCCTCGGTGAAGGCATCGATCTCGGCGACGGAGGGTGGGAGGCCGTGCAGGTCCACAAAGAGCCGCCGCACCAGATCGCGAGGCGGGGCGTCGGCGGCCGGGGCTACCTGCTCTGCCTCGAGCCGAGCCAGCACAAAGTGATCGAGCGGCTCACGGGGCCAGTCGCTGCGGCCTACGGTGGGTGGTGCCGTCTCGTGCAGCGGGGCGAGTGACCACAGCGGCTCAGCGATCCGCTCACCCGGCTCATCCGTCGGCGGCTCCCGCGGGTCGGCAGCGCCTCGTCGGATCCAATCCTCAAAATCGTGCACCACCGCAGCAGGCAGGGGCTTTTCTGGTGGCATCTCCAGTCCCTCGTAGCGGAGGGCCTGGATCAGCAGGCTTGCGTTGGGATCCCCGGGCACGATCGCGGCGCCCGAGTGCCCGCCGGTCAGGAGACCCTGTCGATGGTCGAGCCGGAGGCCACCGGCGAGTGGCTCAGCGTCGGCGGCGTGGCACGCGGAGCATTCCGCGACGAGCACCGGCCGGATACGTGTCTCAAAGAAATGCCGATCGGCCTCAGAGGGATCACTCGCGGCGACGAGGCGGGATGCAGAGAGAGCCAGCAGGGCGAGGTGCTGTATCCGGATCCTGGTGGCGTGGCGTGGCATCGCAATCTCACGACAGGCTTGGGCGAGGTGTCACGGAGATTCACACGGTCAGGTGCCAGTGTGCGATCCCCTCCCCTGCCGCATTATGTCACGGATCGACGCTGCGATCTTCCCGAAAGTTGCCGGGCACCGCTGCGCGTTGGCAGGACCAGATGCGCGGAGATCTCAACGGAGAGGATCGGGCAGTTCGCGGGCGATCTCGTCGACGCGATAGCCGAAGCCGGTGGATCCGAGGGAGGAGAGATCGATCTGGCCGTTGGAGCGCTTGTAGAGGCCAGGATGGATGCGGGCCTCGATCTCGGAGGCTGCTGGATAGAACTGCATGCTGTTGGTTTCTACGCCCATGATCGTGGCGGCGTGCGCAGCGAGCCGGCAGTGGGGAATCTGGGCGAGCATCGGGTTCGTGAGATCCTGCACCATCAGTGGCATGCCGTGGGCCCGAGCCCAGCAGGCGGAGAGGATGGCGCCAGTCTGCGTTTTGCAGGTCTTGAGCGCCACGCCTGTCCAGCCGAGTTCACGGCCGAGCCGCACGTGCCGCCAGTCGTGAGCGCTCTCATCAAGAAACAGCGGCTTGCGGGCCGACACGCTGTGCACGTCGATCGGGTGGTCGTCGAGTTCGTAGGGAAACGGCTGCTCGACGTAGAGGATCATCCCGAAGATGCGGGGCTGGTCTCTGGCAAGCTGGTCGAGAATCTCGTTGACATATGCCGGATCGGTGACCGTGCAGTTGAAGTCGGCGGAGAGGTGTGGGCAGTTGAAACGCATCGCGATTTCGCCCACCCGCACGAGCCGCTGGAAATCCCGAGAGGCGTCGGTGCCGGTGAGTTTGACCTTCAGGCACCGCAGGCCATCGGTGGCGATCCATTCGACAAGGGTCACGGGATAGCCATCGTCTGGCTCGCTGCCGGTACGGTCATCGTCGGTCAGTGGATCGAGACCACCAACAAGGTGCCAGGCAGGTAACTGCTGCGGCACGGCAGCGGGGTTGGTGACGAGGACGTCCGCGGGCACGCGTCCTCGAAAGCTCACGCCGCTGCCTGCGGCAGGCTCCAAGAGCGCGGCAAGATCACAGCCCAGGTGCGCGGCGGTGTAGGTCTGGTAGGTGTCGATCTCGTGAAGCACGCCGTAAGCATCGTGCAGAGCGATGTCGAGCGGGCTGGTGGAGATCAGCGCGGCGAGTTGCGGCATCGGGGCGTCGGGATGGGCTTCGTTGTGGGCCTGTCGCAGCGTAGGCAGCACTTCTGCCAGGAACCTGCTGCCGGTCACCAACGGATGCCCAAACTCGCGGCTGACGATCCAGGCCCGCGCAGACGCGAGCACCATCTGTTGCATCGCCTGATGCCGTGTGTCGTAGGGCACATCCGCCGGCCAGGCCCACTGCACGCTCAGGGGCGTCTCTCCCCAGCCGACAGCTTGCCGACCACGAGCATCCTCGACCGTCACCGCCACCCGTGCGCAGGAGACGCTCGTTACCGTCTGTCCCCCAAACTTCAACGGCATGCGGGTGACCACAGGCAGGAAGTACACGCGGGCGTCGACAACGCGGATGCCGAATGGGGAGCTCATGACAGGAAGGTCCTTGGAGTGTGCGAATGGGCTCGTCGGGGAGTGTAGCGGCCGAGATGGTTCACGGTTCGTTCATGATGCCGCCGCCTTCCTCCCTGATCTCCCAGCGGTGGTAGGCCTCGCTGTACTCCGGACAGGTCTCCACGAGGTCGCTGTGGCGGCCGTCACCGAGGAGCTGGCCCCCTTCAAGAAAGAGAATCCGTGGAGCCTGTCGCAGCAGGTCGACGCGGTGGGTCACGAGGAGGGTGGTGCCACCGCCCGATCTTGTGCGCTCGAGAATCGCCTCGTGAATCAAGGCCTCACTTTCCGGCTCGACCGACGCGGTGGGCTCATCGAGGAGGAGCAGGCGAGGACGCGTCAGGAAAGCCCGCGCGAGGCTCAGCCGCTGCCGCTGTCCTCCGGAGAGTTTGACGCCGTTTTGTCCGACCTCAGTCTGGTAGCCCGCTGGCAGGCTGAGGATGAAGTCGTGGGCGTTGGCTGCATGGGCAGCCTCTTCGAGTTCTGCAGGTGTGGCGTTGGGCTTGCCGTAGCGGAGATTGTCTTCCACCGTGCCGTCGAAGAGGTAGTTGTCTTGACCGACGTAGCCGATGTGGGTCCGCAGCGACGTGAGTGAGAAATCACGGACGTCGTGGCCGTCGACAACCACACTCCCAGCCGTGACGTCGTAGAAACGGGGCACGAGATTGAGCAGCGTGCTCTTGCCGGAACCGCTGCCTCCAGCAATCGCCACAAACGCCCCCGACGGAATCTCAAACGAGACGCCGCAGAGGATCGGCTTTGAGGCCACGTAGGCGAAGTGCACGTCACGCAAGGCGACCGCCCCCCGCTCTCCGTCCCATGCTTGGGCATCCGGTGCATCGCTGATCACAATCGGCTCATCGAGCAGTTCCATCACCCTCGTGGCTGCCGCCCGGGCCCGCTGCAGGATGTCGCTGGTTTGGGCGATCGTGCGGATTGGGCTTTGCAGTCGCCACCAGAACCCGCGATAGGCGATCAGGGCGCCGAGTGAGAAAAAGTCGCTGCCCCGCATGATCAGCCAGGAGCCCACGCCGAGCATCACCAGGTTGTTGAGAAACCCGAAGAACGACACCACGGGGAAGTAGGTGTTGCGGAGGCGGCTGGCAGCCACGCTCGTTTCGTAAAAGCCTTCCGCTCGTTCCTGAAACTGGCGCTCCTCGGCAGGCTGTTGTGCGTAGCTCTGCGTGACCTGAATCCCTGCCAGACGATCCTGCAGGAAGCTGCCGATCGTTCCCAGACGGCGGCGAACGCCCTCGTAGACCCGCTTCACCCGGCGGTTGTAACTGCGAATAAAGACAAAAGCGAAGGCGAGCGGCAGGATTGAGGCCGCCCCCACGATTGGACTGAGCCAGAGCACCATCGCCGCGACCACAACGAAGGTCACGATCTCTTCGAGCAGGCTCGTGAGCCCCTGCAGCACGGACTGCTCCATTGCATCTACGTCGCCCGTCATGCGGGTGACGAGTTCGCCCGTGCTGTGGTCGCGGTGGTAACTCAGGGACTGGTGCTGGAACTTTGCAAAAAGTTCGACGCGGATGTCCCGCACGAAGGCCTGCCCTGTCCGCTCGAGCAGATATGTCTGCCACGCACCCAGCCCAAGACCGATCAGGTAGGTGGCAAGCATGATCCCTAGCCATGTCACCAGAATCGAGGTCGTGAGTGTCTGTTCCACGAGCTGGTCGGCGACGAAGCCCCAGACCAGTGGATGGAAGTTGACGAACGGCACGGCGACGACCAGCAGCGTCAGCGAGAGCGCGAGTGTGCCTCGGTACCTGCTCAGCCGCGACCACACCCGAGCCCGCAGTTGCTGGTTGGAAAGGCTGTAGTGTGGCGTGTCGTTTGGCATGGTCTCAGTCGATCACCATGGAAGGGGAGGACGGATGGTACCATCGTGTCTCCAAGGGGAGATTCTCACGATGAAAAACAGCGTCTGCGGTTGGCTGCTGAGGCGTGGCGTGGTTAGAGACCTGCGAGCAGCGGGTCTGGTTTGGCTCGCGGTCTTCGCGTGCGGCGTGCATGCGTTGGGGTGGTGTGGTCGAGCTGTGCTGGCGGATGACAACGCCACAGAGCCCAAGCCTCGGCTGCTGATGGTGATTGCCGAGAAGGAGTATGACACGCGGCGAACGTTGCCCGCGTTTACGGAGGCCTATCTTGGTGACCGTTACGAGATCGACACGGTAACTGCGCCTGATGAAGAAGGGCGGAATAACCTCGCGGGTCTGGAGAAGGCGGAGGGCTACGACCTGATCTTGCTGAGTGTGCGGCGAAGGGCCCCCACCACGCAGCAGCTCTCGGCCTTGCGGCGGTATGTCGACGCGGGCGGCCCGTTGGTCGTGATCCGCACCTCATGCCACGCTTTTTCACTGCGGGGAGATGAGCCGCCTGCAGGGCATGCTGTCTGGGATCATTTCGACACCGAGGTGCTGGGGTGCCACTATGCCAACCATCATCCCAATGATGTGGTCACGCAGGTCTCGCGGGCACACGTGGCCTCTGCAGAGGATGCGTTGCTTGACGGCGTGTTGCTGCCGTTTGAATCACGTGGGTCGCTCTATCTCGTGAACCCGCTCGAGGCGACCACGAACCTGCTGCTGCTGGGGGCGATCGAAGGGGCTGCAGCCGAGCCGGTGGCCTGGACAACGCACGGCCCTGGGGGCGGTCGCGTGTTTGCCACCACGCTTGGGCATGTCAGCGACTTTGAGACGGCTGCGTTTTGCCGGCTGCTGGCAAACGGCATCAGCTGGGCGGGCGGAAAGTAAGGCGAACAGCCTTCAGCCGCACGCGTCGCGCTCGCGACGATTCGTCGAGTTTGCCATCATGCTCGCGCCGGTTATGGAGCAGCAGTTCCCTCGGCCTCGTGCTCGACCGCGTCCTCGAGAAACTCAAGGATGACGGAAGCTGGGATCGCGAAGCTGCGGGTGCGACTGTGGCGGGCGATGTTGAGACCAAGGAAGCGGCCCTCAAGGTCACACAGGGGCCCGCCGCAGTCGTCCGGATTCAAGTCGGCGTCGTGCGGAAAGATCGCTTGGAAGCCGTCACGACGGCGGCTTTTGGCCATCTGATCCGCAGCATGATTGGAGGTCTGCGGCACCGCATCGAGGGTGACCGTTCGTGTCATCTCCTCGGTATCCCGCCGCAGCGTGGCGGTGATCACAGCCCCCGGATCGAGTTCGGCGAGGAAGCCCCGCAGTTCGTTTTGTGAACGAATCACTCTGTCGTTGAGTTTGGTGATGATGTCGCCCACGAGGAGGCCGGCCCGCTCGGCTGCGCCCTGTTCGGTCACCTGTTCCAGGCGGGCTCCTTCGTTCTCGCCAAATGTGCTGGGCATCACTCCGAGGTATCCCCGGCTCTCATTCTTCGGGGAGGGAAATGCTGGGCTGCCGACCACACTGAGGATGCCGCTGCCATCCTGGTCGGGCGTGAGCACGAACGTTCCCATCGGCAGGTCAGGCAGCGTCGTCTGGATCACGATACCGCTGCTGTGTGTTTCAGGAGCTTTGAGCAGCACGAGATCATGATCGGCATCCCGAGCAACGATCACGAGATCCACCTCGGCACCATCAACCTGGCTGGTCGGCTGAGCGCCAACCGCCGAACTCTTGCTGAGGATCCAGCATGTTTCTTGAACCCGGGTACCGCCGATCGAGCGGGTCTCATCGCCAAACGTGCTTTGGATCGTGACACAAGCCTCGTCGAGGCGATCTTCCAAGTCGGCGACCTGGCCTGCGAGGCCTTGCAGTTCCGGGTAGCCGCTGGGCAGAGGCACTTGAGGATGGTCGTTGGATGGCAGCGCGACTTCAGGAGCCGCTTCGCGTTCTACGTCGAAGGCGATCGAGATCTCCAGGGTTTCTTCGCCGCGTTGCACCTCAGCAACGATCGACTCAGCGCCCTCGTCGCGAGCGGCTACCAAGGCCTCCTGCAGGTCGGTCACGGATTGTAGCGAGCGACCATACAACTGTAGCAGTGTGTCGTTGGGCTGGATGGCTGCCCGAGACGCCAGGCT
>JBMTLP010000171.1:0-6672 GCA_049433245.1 Pirellulales bacterium | reverse complement strand
CATAGCGGCTCTTACGACCACGAACCTGCCTGTACAGGCGTGGCACCGTTTCAGTGTTGTGATTGAACACATCGGGCTTTGCGGCCATCACCCGTTCAAGTGCCCCCGGCTTGTCGAGGAAGTCTGGCACAAGCACTTCCACTACCGCCCCACTGGCCGAGCGGACCGCATGGATCGTGCGAGCAAAGTGATCCGCTCCACCATCGGGCAGATCATCTCGCGTCACACTCGTGATCACCACATGCGCAAGTCCCAACCGATTGGCAGCCTCGGCCACGCGTTCGGGCTCGTCTGCTTCAAGTTCCTCCGTTTTTCCCTTCGGCACGGAGCAAAACCCACAGGGACGCGTGCAGACATTCCCCAGGATCATGAAGGTGGCCGTACGCGATGACCAGCATTCCAAACGGTTGGGACACTTCGCAGAGGAACACACCGTCTCAAGGCCGAGCTCTTCGACGAGCCTCGCCGTTTCACCATGCCCACCCCCCGGCTCAAGATTCCGGCGGAGCCATGGCGGAAGCCGCCGCGTGGAGGGGAACGCAGGGGAGCTACAACTCGCTCCCTGTGAAAGGTCTCCAGTGACCGTATCGAGCGAGAGGATCGGAAGCGACGAAAAAGGTTCAGCCGACATGACGTCTCGCACGTTGAGGAGGCAGTGGGCGGCTTCCCGCGAGTCCACCCGGAATACCCGATTGTAGGCTGACGACCTCCGCGTTGAAGGCCGCGGCGATTTGCTGGACGATCACCGAGCGGGCTTCCGCGGGAGCCGCCCGACGCCGGCGATCCGCCTCGATGGATCCCATGCTGCCCCTGGACGTGGTCCGAACCCGCCGGTGCAGCGCCGACGGTGGAGAAACATTCACAAATCCCCCGTGCGTCACCACTCCGCGTCGCACGGCGATCCCCACGGCCGCGAGTTGGCCACTGGCTCCAAATACTCCAGGCACCCCAGACACTCGCTGGGCAGGGCACTTCATTGCTCCCACCGCCGCCGCCAGGCCACCCTCGAAGCGGTCGACGTATGCCGCCACATCATGTTCGCCGAGCCCCAGATCCGTGAGCCGGGCAAAGAGATAGACCGCAAGCTGCCCTGGCGTGTGGAGCACTGCCCCTCCGCCTCGCCCCACAAACCGCAAGCGGATGCCCTGCTGCTTCAGTTCCTCGTCGGTGAACTCCACATCTCTCCGCGAGCCGAGCCGACCCATCGTGATCACATCCGCATGCTCGCACAGCAGCAAGGTGGGACCCCGTCCATCCGGCTCCGCCACCTCAAAGGCCAGCCGATCAGCCACGCGGAGATAGTTCTCAAAATCAATCTGGCCGGCAAGCCAGACGGAGAGCCTGGCGACAGGCGGCTTTGAGGCAGAGGTCGCGGACATGGTTCACGCAGCGCGTCAAAGGTGTAAAACAACCCCTGCGTAATCGCAGGACTCCCAACCAGCCGCCTGCGTGCTACTCGTCGCGTCCAGGAGGCGGGGCGAGCATCTCCTCCAAGACGCTCCACTCAATCGGTTGCCACGCAAGCGCGTCGGGCAGGCGACCGTTGGGCGATACCTCGACACGATGTTCGAGAGCCGCATCGACACACCGGCCGAGCTGCTCAAGCCACTCAGGAACTTCCACCCCCGAACCCGCAGCCAAACCGAGAAAGCTCTCCGCTCGCTCTTCAAACGCCATGGCCACCGGTGCCGGCCCACCACCTCGCAGTTCCATGACCGCCGGCTCCACGAGCGACTCCAGTTCGTCCTGCTCAAGCACGGCTGTGAAGGGCCGCTGAACGCAGTCGGCAACGCTCGCGAGCCGCAACCCCCACGTCGACTCTATTTCAGCGAGACGTCGCCTGAGGCCGTCCGACGTAGCGGCGGTTTCTTCACGCATCCGCAATCTCCATGCCTTGGCCGCTTCCGACTCACCCCGTCTGGCAAGCACACGGTGCGCCATACCAACAGGTCGCAGCGTCCAACTGATACGGTCGTATTCGGCCTTGATTCGCAAAAAGTCGAGCAGAATGTGCAGATACTCACCGCGGTCAGACTGGGACGTGGTGGAGTTCCAGTCGCGATACTCGGCATGGTTTTCCGCAATGCTCTCGAGCACGAGCCGCACCCGGGCTGCCGCGTGCCGCAGGGGAAGTTCCCCGGAGGCGATCGCGTTGAGCAGCGGCAATCGTTCGACCTCTGGATCAAACTCCGCCTTCTCCAACAGGCCTTCAAGCCAGGGACGAACACCACGCCGCAGGATGCCCCGCAACGAAGTCGGCGCCATGAGGTGCTGGGTAAACAGCCCGCCACCATACCGCTCAACAAAGTCGCGAATCACGGCGTAGACCTTGTCGTCTCGCATCCGCTCCAGCACCGACAGCCGCAGCTGCCTCGCATGCGTCATCCAGGTCTCGAGCAACCGCGGCACGAGTTGCGACACCCCTTCAAGAATTCGCTCGGTCCGCAGGCTGCTGCTGTCGTCTTTGGGACCCGCCGACTCACAGATGCGTTCCACGAGTGACGTGGTCGCAGCTTCGAAGACACGATCAAACTCACTGACACTCGCGGCCCCCGGCGGCCGATGCCGCTCGAGTGACTTCGCCAACCGAACCAAACCGATCGTCTCCTGCACGAGCCCCAACCTCGGCAGGCAGGCGGCCAGCCGCTCGAGCAATCGTTCGCGCCGACGGGCGGCCACAATTTTGTCAGGCCGGCCGCCTCGCGACAGTGGCACGTACAGCACGCGGCGACCCATCAGCTGCTGTTGGACATGCTCAAGGGCGACCCGCGTCGCCTCCACATTGCCCGACAGCATGGCGGCAAACAACACCCCCACAGCGCCTCGGCCAGAGGCGGGCACGTCGGTGCGGCCTTCAGCGATCGCTCGGTGGGCAGCCAGCATCCAGAGCGTCTCTGAAAGCTGGACGGCCGACTCGAGGAGTCGTTCGGCCGCCGCATCCGCCGCCAGCCGCAGCCGATCTTCATCGCCAGCTGAGAGCATCGGCCCGCCCTGCCCCGACCGCTCGCCGATGGCAGCGGCGGCACGGACCATGCGATTGCGGATGCGGCGAAGCGCATGCCGCCAGCCTGCAGCGGACTCGAGTTCAGCTTCGGGCGTCGGCTCCGCATCAGCGACCGTCTGATGACTCCAGGCGATCACGACCGTTCGCACCAGCCGAGCCACGCCAGCCAGGAATTCCGCCGCCTCTTCAACATCTTCCAGCGGCGCGAGCTCATCGTGTCCCCCGGTATCGGTCTCGAGCATGCCCCCTTCCACGCCGTCGTCTGCAGAATCCCGCCAGACCATCGTTTCGTAGGCGGCGGCTACGCTCTCATCGACGTCGTCATCGTCCTCTGACTGCTGCTCACGCGCACTCCCAGCCTGCCCTCGCTCCCCCACCACGAGTTCGATGAGATCCGCCACGCCAGACGTGTTGGCCTCGACCAACTCCAGAAACCGACGCTGACGACTTCGCGACGCAGGGGATGGGTCATTGAGGGCGGCGGCAATCCAGGCCTCCGCCGCGTGCAGCCACTCATCGCCGCTGCGGGCAAGCAGGTCTCCCTCCAGCAGAGAGGCCCAGTGCACGATCAGCCCCATCGCCGCATCGAGGTCACCCTCACGAATCAGCGTTGACGCTGCCTCCGCGTGACTCCGCGTCGACGTGAAAGCAGCGACCTCCTTCCGCCAAAAGCCAGCGGGGGGAGCTTCCGGCCCCGCCGCCCGCCGTCGTTCGAGCGCGCGGATCACATCCCGCGTTGAGTCGAGAATCTCTCGACCGGAGAGATGCGAAACGCCAGACACCGTGGTGGTGGCGTGACGATCCCACCAACCTGCGAGGCGTTCGACCGCTCCCTCGGCACGCGCCGCGAGTTCGGTTTTCCCGGCAAGGGCCGCCGTTCGCCAGGCAGCCGCCGACCCTTCGAGCACCGCGGCGGTCATCGAAACGAGGTCTTCGACCCGCGGATCGGGCAGGCTTTCGCCCCCCGGATCGTGCAGCGGGAACTGACCGCCGAGCCCCAGAATGTTCCAGGGGTCTACCGCCGCTCCACACCCGACCGCACGGAAGAGGAGTTCTGTGGCGTCCCCGAGCAGATCGAGGGCCGCGGTGAGATCGCCTCGCGACACCGCCTCGTCGGCCGCCACGGTGCGGCTCATCACCCGTGACGCCATCCGCGCCGACGCCGCGGGCACCCGGCGGGCCATGCGTTCGGCTGCTTCCCGGCGTCCCAAGCGTGCAAACACGGAGGCCAACGACACGCTCTCAACCTGCTTGGCCCGGGCTGCAGCAAGCGTGGTGTTAATAAAGCGGCGGACACCACCAAATGGCTGCCTCAGGCGCTCCATTTCTTCTTCAAGGCGAAGACGGTGTTCGGCGGGCAAAGTCGTCATCAACCATCGATAAAACTCATCGCGATATCCTGCGATCTTCGGCAACAGCTGCGAGAGCGGCAGGCCGGCCTGGATCGCTCCGGGGCCGTGCCCAGACAGTCCGGCTGCCATCAGCAGTACCCCCGCCAACACCGCCGAAGCCTCATGCAGGCGCTCGGCCGGAGGTGCGCCCGGCTGCTCCGACCAGGAACGAATGCCCTCCAGCGTTGCCTGCTGCACCACGAGGCGTCGATACCAGCCTCGACCATCGATCCGATCTGGGTCCCACAGACCGAAGAGGTAGTTGGGGCGGCTCGCAGCAGGATGCAGAAAGTCAAACGCCCGCGGGTCCAATGCCAGTTCTTCGAGATTCGCTAGGTCGAAGTCCGCTTGGTTCGCAAGCGTCTGAGGAGCCCGCTGAAGAATCTCAACCGCTCCAGCGATCAGCTTGGCATACCGACCATGCGCCACTCCTGCCCCTGCCACGAACAGCGGCACCGGTCGCACCCGCTCGTGGGGATAGGGTTCGGAGAGCCGTTCATTTTCCAAGACGGCGACAGGCCGCCAGCCGACGTAGTCGTTGAGGGTCGCGATCGCCCGCTCTAAGACTGGCTGCGGATCATCAAAGGGTCCGCCTGTCGAAAGGATCGCCTGCGCAGCCGCCGCCATAAAGAACGGCCGTTCAATCGCGCCGGGCGGCTGATGCTCCAGAAGATCCCGATGAAAGGCTCGGTAGGCCGCCGGAAGATGCTCGAACGTGAGCGACAGCACCAGCCTCGCTTGAACCGCATTTCGAAACGCGGGAGCCTCCCGCTCAAGCGCGTCGAGCCTCCGTCCAAGGACTGCCGCCACCAACGCTGCGGCATCGGGTCGCTCCACGCTCCCCGCCACGGCCCCAGCATCCTTACCGCCCTCGCCAGACGATCCAGTCGCCTCCGCCGGCTCGACCGCCGCGAAGAGCTCGTTCATCGCCTGCCAAACCGTCGGATCAAAAGCCCCGGACGAGAAGTTGAGATACCCCAGCAGGATCGCTGCTGGATCGCTCCTCGGTTGCGACGCATCAGCTGTCGTCATCGGGCCGGCTACCTCCGTGGTCGGCTCGTCACCGACCGCCACTTCCACTCACCCCAATCGTCATGACCATCACAAAAGGTCACGTTTTTCATTCTGTACAAGTTTGAAGGTATCGTTTCGTGGGGGATGTTTGAAGCAGACACGCTCCTTCCGGGAAACAAGCCATGAACCTGTCGTTCTCCAAGACGCTGGGAAAAAAAGCTCACCTTGCAGCCCTCGCCCTCTCCATGCTCGCTTCGTCCGCACGTGGGGGTGATTACTGCGTGGCTGAAAAGCTCGCTGCGGCAAGTGGATGGCATCTCAACTGGGTTGCCCAGTTGCCCTTTGACACCGATCGAGCAAAGCTCGAATCGCTGAGCATCGCCGGCGATCTCGTGGTAGCGACATCCGGTGATGGACGCGTGCACGCCTACCACGAAGGTGCCTCCCCCCTGGCCGGCACCCTCGCTTGGAGCGAGCGGATTGGCCACGCCCCAGAGCCCGGTCAACCCGCTGACGTGGGCCCCACGCTCGTGCTCGCAACCCGCGGCAGCAATGTCTACGCATTCGAACGCACGACCGGTGAACGCCTCTGGGCAGACCACCTCGGCCGCATGCCCAACGCCGCTGCCGTCGAGGGGGACAACTGGGTCTATGTGCCTTATGGTCCGCTTCGTGTGTTGAGGCTGACTGCCTACCCAACCGGCCGGCCGACCTCGATGATCAAGACCGTGAACCTCAGCGCCACAACGCCTGAAGAGGCGGAACTTGGCAAGGTTGCTCGTCGGCGTGCCGCGCTCGAAAGCCATGCTCCACTGCTGCTCGAAGCAGGTACCACGCAAGCCACATCGATCCATCGACTCGGGCCTTACTCGGTGGCCTGGATCGGCGAAGAAGGGATGCTGGTGTCGCTGAGCGATCTTGAGAACGGGTGGAAGCGTCATGAACTCCGGCTCGGCAGCCCAGCCATGGGTGACCTCCTGCAACGCGACGAAGCGATCTATCTCGCTCTGTCGTCCGGGGACGTGATCCGCGTTGATTCCGACGCTTCCGGTGGCCTATCGGTGGCGTGGAGAGCCGCTCTACCATCGCACCCCACCGGCGATCTGTTGGTCGACGGCGACACGTTGCTCGTCTCGCTCGGTGTGTGGGGACTGGAAGCCCGCTCAGCCACCACAGGTGACCTGCTCTGGAAGCGCGATGATCCGGCACATCTCCTGACCGCTGGCGGCGGCATGGCATGGTGGTTTGATCGCGTCGGTCGAC
>JBMTLP010000170.1:0-6694 GCA_049433245.1 Pirellulales bacterium | reverse complement strand
CGAGGGGTTGGCATCCGCTCCGCAGCCAATCGCCATCAACGCCACAGCGCCAGCGTTGCCGGCTTCGAGCATGTCGGCCGCACACCCAGCCCAGTCGCCGCTGACTTCGTTGAAACTGCCGGGCTCTGTGGTGCAGTGGCAGGCGTAGTTGGCCACCACGGCGATCAGCGAGCCCTCGGCATCGCGTGCTGCCAGCACCGGCAGGCGGTGATCAACAGGCCCCTCCGCGTTTGTGCCAAAGCCCGTCCAACGCCCTTCCTGCAGGGCCCGCCGGTTGATGGCGAAGCCCACCTCCCCATAAGCGAGCGAGAGTCGGCCAGGCCGCTGTGCCGCAATCGCCTCTAGGCAGACCGACACCAGTTTTTCTTCGAGCTCTTCCTCATAGCGGCCCAAACGCTCCAGCGACTCCTCAGGTAGGTCCGGAAAGATGTTGGGGGCGAAGTCACGCAGCCAGGGCGCGGAGTGCGTGTGGGTGGACAGGATCGCAAACCGCTCTCGCGGCAACGCCATCTTCACGGCGAGCCGCTGGTACACACGCTCGGCCAACGTCGTAGGAATCCCGCAGTTGTCGACTGACAACAGCATCGCCGTCGGTGCCTCAGCCGACCCGATCGCCAAGGCGCGGGCGTGGAGCGGTGCAGCCACGCCCGTCGCATCAGCCGTCATCGCCGCGTAGCCAGACAGCAGTGTGGGATAGCTGGGCGTGACATCAACCACCGCTGCCCCGATCTCCACGAGCGGCCTGTGCTCCGCTGCCTCCCGCCGCAGCACTCGCGCGAGCACCTCTTCGAAGGGCACGCGGATCAGAAAGTCTGGCCTGACTGCCGTGTCTTCATTGGCCCAGCAGAAATGCTGATCGCGGAGAAAGGCGCCGTTGTGTGTTCCATCCGCTCGCCGTCGCGGCGGCATGCCAAACGCCTCCGGAGTTTCCCAGGCTCGCGCGAGCATGCCTTGCTCAGCCTCGCTCCGCCCTGCAAACGGATCAGTCTCACCCCGCTTTCGCTCCCAGTCGGCCACAAACGCTGGTGCCTGCTCTCGCAGCGGCTGCCCGCCGGTGTAGGCCGCCCGCAGCCGCTCGGCCACATCGCGAAAACTGAGGAACCGCACCTTGCGGCCGTGTGTCTCGACGGCATGATCGATCAGTTCCACGATCTGCGCAGGCTGGATCCAGCCATGTGGATGGAAGACCAGGCTGACGCAGCCCTGTTTGGCGACGGTCAGGTCGACCGCGGCTTTCCAGTCATCCACAGTCTGCGGGTTGTTCTCGCCTTGCAGGTGCTGGGCCGACCAGTCGCTCGGCACGAGGCAAGGGATCTCCCAGCAACTGCCGTTGATGAGAAACGGATAGGGATAGTTCTCGATCAGGTTCACAAAGTGGTTGTGCTCCTGTCCGCCGTAGCGGTGGCCCTTGGGGACGTATTTCAGAAACCGCTCCTGTCCCTCCGCGTCGAGCACGAGCTCGCGGGGCAGCGTGGGGTCGTCGGCCGTGTAGGCCATGAATACTGACGAGTCGATTTCGAGAAACCGTCCGGCCGCGGTCTGCCCGCTGAAGATCTCCGCGAAAAAGCGGGGGCTCACGGTATTGAGCGAGTCGCAGCAGGGCATGCGAAAGGCAACGGGCGTGTTGCCAGGGATCGTGCCCATCGCGTCCACGCAAGATTCATACGTGGCTCGCGCCGCCTCTAAATCCCCATCTTTGAGCAGCGGGCAGGGATGCGAGGTTGTGTGACACTCAAGGCTCACGCCCTCGGCGAGCCACCTCGCCAACAGCGGGTCGCCGGCGGGCACGCCGTTGGTCATGATGCTCACGCCGGCACGACCGTCGACCTGCTTGAGCCGATCAATCACGGGCCGCAACGCTGCCTCATACTTCGCCGGATCCCGCATGTCGTCGATCGCCAGCACGATCACGGCCTCGACACCCTCGTCACCAACCCAATCGGGGGTTTTGAGGCACGGAAAATCGGGGTGGGGATACCAAGGATCGGCGGGATCATGGCCGCTCAAAAGCCCACAGCCATCCCCGGAACCGACCAACGCCTGATTCGCGTCGCTCGGCTCGCCGTCGGCGTCGACGCCCCACAGGCTCGCAAGCATCTGGCAACCAGCCGGATCGACCGCTTCCAGCTGCGTGCGGTCGAAGGGGAAGAAGTCGTTTGTTGAGAAGAACGCCTCACTCGTTTCCGCGAAGTACTCCGCCGGGTTTGTCATCGCGTACGCTCGGTCGAGCCGCACGTTGCCCTCGGCGTCGCGCCGCTCCACCCGGTCGTATCGCCCAGAGGCAACCGCCCGCTCGAACGCCGCCTTGACCGTCGGATTGGCGTGTCCGCCGGGAAGCGAGAGGTCGTGATAGGCGTGGGCCAACTCGTGCAGGACAAGTGCCGGCATCCGCCGACACTCGGCCTCGAAGTCTTCGATGTTCGTGAACTCAACAGCTTTCGCCATCACCGGGTCGCGGCCATTGTTCCGCAGCCATTCCGCTCCCGGGTGATACTCGGCCCGCGGGCCGGCATTGGGATAGCGAGGCGAGAAGTAGAGCGGCACCTGCTGAAGCCGCTCGATGGCCGCCGGCGGCACCACGCCCACCATCTCCTGAAGTTGGCCCTCGAGCAACGCAAGAGCCCTCTCGGTCGCCGCCGGCGTCTCTTGCAGCAGCCGGGAATCGACATGCACACGCCAACCGGCTACGTCCCGCAGCTCGCGTGTCGCGACTGCTGCGGGCTGCGGCGCCTCGTCTGCCGCTGCCACGCCCCCAGCGAGAGCGAATATGCCACCCACCGCCAGCGTTAAAAACCAAACCGTTTGCAGCATGCTCACGCCCCCTCTGCGGTCTCACCCCGCCGCATCCTCGTGCAACCTTTCCAAGTTCTACACGTTTGATGGGATGCCGCCGTTGAGGCGACACCCGAATGCAGAAAGCCCTGTTCCGAGGGCTTGACGAAAAACTTAGGAAGAAATATATCTCGCGGTGGGGAACAACCAGCCGTGTTTCGTCCGTGTGGACGGTCACGCGCGGCTAACTGAGGAGTTTTGGTTTCTGCGCCTGCTTCGCTTCCCTGCTAGCGCGTTTTTTTGCGTGCGACTTCTTTTTTCATGTTGGGGAACTCTTTCCCCATCGAATTTTCCGTGAGAAAAATGCGTATCCATCGTCGGCCGGGCTTCACGCTCGTCGAGTTGCTTGTCGTAATTGCCATTATCGGTGTCTTGGTTGGGCTCCTCTTGCCCGCCGTTCAGTCTGCCCGCGAAGCGGCAAGACGCTCCAGTTGTTCGAACAATCTGAAACAAATCGGTCTCGCCACACAGAACTTCCACGACACGAAGAATCGTTTCCCTGAAGGCCGCGTCCGCTCGGGGTGGAAAAACACCGCAGCCGCGTGGAATACGGAGAACATCAGTTGGATGGCCCGCGTTCTTCCCTACATGGAAGAGAGCACCATCCACAGCCAGATCGACTTTGAGCTGAGCCCAGGATGGGGTGGCAACAACGCGGCAGTGATGACCAACACGATCAAGACCTACCGCTGCCCATCCGACGGCGGTAAGGGCGGCGTAAAATGGCGAGATCCTACCGGCGTGATGCGGACGGGTGCTGCACCAAACAACACGCGGTTTGGCTTCGGCCAGACCAACTACCTCGCGAGTGCCGGCGACTCGTTCCAAATTGGGACGAGCACGGCGAGCGCCCGCACTCGGGGCGTGGTGATGAGTCACGACACGGGAACCGCTGGCCCCCCGGGCAAGAACCCCGGTTCGATCGGCATGGCCGATTGCACCGACGGCACGTCGAAGACGATCTGGGCGTCAGAGGTGGTGATCGGACACCCCTACCTGGCCGTGAACTCTTCCATGAACACGTCCGGGGAAGTCAACGCCACGCCAACCGACAACGGTTGCCCAACATCTGGCGCCCCTGGCACTGCCACACGGAATCAGATTGGTGCAAGTTGGTTTGAAGGCTACTTTGCCCAGCACATCGCCTTCAGTTCGCTGATGACCCCCAACTCCAAGCTCTACGACTGCTCGGCGAACTCCAACGACCTCGCCATTGCCTCGCGGAGCAAGCACCCAGGGCTCGTGCAGTGCGTGGCTGTTGATGGCTCCGTCCACGCCGTGACCGACGACGTCGACTGGGTTCTCTGGCGGAACCTCGGCAATCCATCCGACGGCAACCCAGCCGCGTTCAAGTAATCATTGGATTTTCCAACAAAACACGCCTTGGGAGGCTGGATTTCCGGCCTCCCAAGGTTCGTTGCTGCGCAAACCCCGCTTTCAGGGGTTGACGCCCGCGGCAGATTCTTACAGGCTAAATGTCGGGGAACGTGAGCGGAGACCTGCAGGGGGCGGGTCACCATGCCGCGCACGTGTCTTTTGCTCTTCTTTAATAGCCTGATTTCCGCCCTCGTTCGACCATGCCTGAGCTGTACAGCGTGGCATGCGACGTCGGTTCGCTCATTTCTTCGCTACCAATTTCCTCGGAGATTCTCATCTTCATCGCTTTTCCCATTTAGGAGATTTCACCATGCTCTTCGGTTTTCCTTCACGCGGCCGCTCGTCGCGTTCCTCTGGCTTCACGCTCGTGGAGCTGCTGGTGGTGATTGCCATCATCGGCGTCTTAGTCGGGCTCCTCTTGCCCGCCGTGCAGTCCGCTCGTGAGGCGGCTCGTCGATCGAGCTGCTCGAACAATCTCAAGCAGATTGGGCTCGCGGTCCAGAACTTCCACGACACCAAGAACCGCTTCCCTGAAGGCCGCGTCCGCTCAGGGTGGAAAAACACTGCCGCGGCATGGAATACGGAAAACATCAGCTGGATGGCTCGCATCCTGCCCTACATGGAAGAGCTTGCCCTGCACAGCCAGATCGACTTTGAGTTGAGCCCCGGCTGGGGTGGCAACAACGGGGCAGTCATGAAAAATACCGTCAAGCCGTATCGCTGCCCTTCTGACGGCGGCAAAGGCCGCGTGAAGTGGAGAGATCCCTCCGGCGTGATGCGGACGGGTGCTGCACCAAACAACACGCGTTTCGGTTTCGGCCAGACCAACTATCTCGCCAGCGGTGGGGACTCCTTTCAGCTCGGCACCAGTGCCGGCCATAACCTGACCCGCGGCGTCGTCATGAGTCATGACACGGGAACCGCCGGCCCCCCGGGCAAAAACCCCGGATCGATTGGCATGGCCGACTGCACCGACGGCACGTCGAAGACGGTCTTCGCCTCCGAAGTCGTGATCGGCCAGCCGTACCTTGCCGTCAACTCCACGCTCCGCACATTCGCTGGCATCGCGAGCGCGTCGCCAACCAACAACGGTTGCCCGACCTCAGGCGCTCCTGGAACCGCCACGCGAAATCAGATTGGGGCGAGTTGGTTTGAAGGCTACTTCGCCCAGCACATCGCGTTTTCAGCGTTGATGACGCCAAACTCGAAGCTCTACGACTGCACCGCCAACTCCAACGACATGGCATTCGCCTCGCGAAGCAAGCACCCGGGCCTCGTGCAGTGTGTCGCTGTTGATGGCTCAGTGCATGCGGTCAATGACCAGATCGACTGGGTCTTGTGGCGGAACCTCGGCAACCCGTCCGACGGCAACCCCGCGTCGTTTGACCGTTAGTCTTTGCCACCTCAAAAAGTGCAACGTCGAGGGCGGGGGGTTTGCGACCCCCGCCCTCTTTTTCATCTTTTCGCGCGACAGCCCACGCCGTCTGCTGTACTATTTGACGTGGAGGCGGCATGGATCGGATGCCGCACGCCTGGTGCACACATCCGCACCATCCCACTTTCAACGTTTCTGACGTCGTCCCGACGCAGCCACAAAGGAGTTTCCTGTGAAGAAGACCTGGTCGTTTTTTTCTTTCGCTTCCCTGCTGGCCCTGACCTTCGCCGTGACCGGTTGCGACAGCGGCCCCGCCAGCAATCCGGAAGAAGATGACACGAGCACCGGCCCCATCGAGTTGACCCCAGAAGAAGAAGCTGGCGAACAGGCCTACAGCAACTGATCGACGAGTGACCCGGGGGGTGACGCCGTCCAACGCGTTCCCCCGCGGGCCTCGCGGGCACCGAATGCCTATGCGCGATTCCAACGAGGATCGTGGATCCGGATCGGTGCCATCACACGCAACTCGCTCTCCCGCGATGGCGAAATGACTGTGCTCCTCATTCGCGTGCATGCCAATTGTCTGCGACATGCGACTCATACGAGCATGCCGGGCGAGAGAACGAGCGGTCTTCGGGCCCGTCGTGCCGCCTCCCCCGCAAGCAAACGCGGCTTTCACCAACTGACGCGATGGCTCGCGGGAGCCTTCGTAGCGGGCTTGGTGTCGGGAGGCATCGCATCAACGCCATCGGCTTGGGCCCAGGAAGATGGCGAGCCGTCGCCACCGTATCGGCAACTGTGCTCCCACTGTCACCTCGCTCCTGATCCCTCGATCCTCCCGAAAGAGGCGTGGCCGGCGACGATCTACCAGATGGGTGCACTCGGTGGGTTTGGCGTCAATGTACCGACGGACATCGATCTTGAGGCTGTCGTCGACTGGTACTCGTCTCGCGCGCCCTCATCGCTCCCCAAGTTCCCTGCGGCCACGTCAGAAGATGCGCCGGCGGCGTTTGCAGCAACCCGTTCCCTCGGCCTGTCAAACACCGCAGCGGTGCCCTTCGTCTCGAACCTGCTCGTCACCCAACTGACCGGGACGGAGCCGGAACTGCT
>JBMTLP010000169.1:0-6694 GCA_049433245.1 Pirellulales bacterium | reverse complement strand
TCGCTGGGCGTTGTGCGGACGGCCTGTCCGCCGCCTTTGGCGTCGGTCTGCGGCCGGGGCACGTGGAACCGGTGCGGGACGAATGCTGGAGCAGCACTGCGAGAAGTTTGCAGGCCCACCGGGAGAGCAGTGGCCTATGACCGGAGTGAGGCGCCGCAGCGGGTTGAGCAGGACTGCAGAATGGCGTCGATGACGGCTTTGACTTCGTCGCCTGAGAGTGTGGCTTCAGGACTTCGTAGGGAGAGCGAAACGACCACGCTCTTGCGGCCTGGACCGATGCGGCCCTCGTCGCGCCACACCTGCGTCAGCGACAGTCGTTCCAGCAGGCCACCGGATGCTTCGTCGATGGCGGACGCGATCGATGCCCACGGCACATCTTCGTCGACGATCAGATTCAGGTCGCGTTCGACCGGTGGGAAGTCGCTGGGACGATTCACCGGTCGATTGACCGACTGGCCGTGTGCGATCGCATCGAGCCGTAACTCGAACGCGGAGACAGGGGCGGGGAGGTTGAAGTGAGCCAGGACGGCCGGGGACACTTCGCCAATCACGGCGACTCGTCGTGCGGGCTGACCTGGAAGCGAGAGCATCACGTCAGCTGCTCGGCCTGCCGTAAACAACTGATGTGAGGCCGGGCGATAGGCCACGCGTGGCGGTGGACCGGTGAGCCCAGAGGCATCGATGCCGAGACGGTTGAAAAGCGTTTCAACGAGTCCCTTGGCAACGGTGTAGTCGCCCGCCACGACACCAGCGACGAAGTGCGGTTCGCTGGGGAGTTCTCGTTCAGGCAGGTAGCCCCGCGCGATTTCAAACAGATCCCCGTGTGGGGCAGCAGAGGCCAGGTTGTGGCCGCGTGCCTCGAGAAGGCTTGGCAGCAAACTCCGCCGCAGCCGATCCGCCCCACGCACCAGCGGAGGCGAGATGGTCAGCGGAGACGCTTTGGTCCATGGGCTCCCGAACCCGTCGAGCGTTTCATCCACCACGCTGCGGGTCATCGCTTCGCAGCATCCTGCAGCGATCAGCACATCCGAGACGAGCCGGGTGATCTCCTGTTGAGGCGAGTCGGCCACGGGACGAGCGGAAATGGTCGCGTTTTCCGGAATCAGGTCGTAGCCGACGATGCGGCCAACCTCTTCCACGAGGTCGATCTCGCGGCTCACATCCCGGCGCCAGGAAGGCACGTGCCACAAGCTGATCTCGTCATCAGCCCCTTCCCGCTGCTCCTTGAACCCCAGAGCGGTCAGAGTCGATTGCTGGCGCTCCCACGGGATCTCCACACCGAGGACCTCGCTCACTCGATCCACCGCCAAGGCAACGGTGGTGGGGTGCGTGGCGAGGGTACCGGCGGTGGCGACGCCGTGTTCGAGCCGGCCACCGGCCAAATCCAAAATGAGGGTGGCGGCCTGTCGGCTTGCCCAATCGACGGCTTCCGGATCGGGGCCGCGTTCGAAGCGAAACGATGAGCCGCTCGAAAGAATGAGGCTCCGCGCCGCCGTGCGAACGGCGAGGGGGGCAAACTGCCCGCTCTCGATGAGCACATCCACGGTCTCGCTGGAAATCTCGCTGTCGGCTCCTCCCATCACCCCCGCGAGGGCGATGGGATGCTCCGCGTCGGCGATCACGCACATCCGCGGGTCGAGTTCGTAGCGACGGTGGTTGATGGCATCAAACGCCTCCCCCGCCATGGCCGGCCGAACGATGATCTTGCCGCCGCGAATACGACTGAGGTCGAACGCGTGCAGAGGCTGACCACACTCCAGCATCACGTAGTTGGTGATATCGACGATGTTGTTGACCGACGCGACACCGACCGTTGCCAGCCGATTGACCAGCCAGGAAGGGCTCTTGCCAACGCGAACCCCTCTGATCACGCGGGCCGAGTAGAACGGACACATCGACGCATCGGTGATCTCCACCGAGACGCTTTCCGACGCCTGCCGACCTGCCTCAAGCGGCCTTGGTGTGGGCACGAGCAGGGGGCGGCCAAACAGTACCGAGAGCTCGCGAGCGACGCCAATATGGCCCAAGCAGTCGGGCCGATTGCTGGTGACTTCGATCTCGATGGCGGTGTCGCTGCCAACGGTCGTCGTGGATTCGTGATTGAGCCCAGACAGCGCGAGCCGCTCGACAAGTTGCTCTACCGGAACGGAGAGTCGGACATATTCAGATAGCCAGTCGGCGGAAACGATCATCCGAACTGCTCCAGAAAGCGGACGTCGTTACGGTAGAAATCGCGAATGTCGGCCACCCCATACCGCCGGGCAGCGATCCGCTCAACACCGAGCCCGAAGGCGAAGCCTGATACCTGATCGGGGTCGTAGCCAACTGCCGAGAGCACCGCGGGATCGACCATCCCTGCCCCCCCCATTTCCACCCAACGACCGCCCCACTCCATGTCGACCTCCACGCTCGGTTCGGTGAAGGGAAAGAAGGAGGGCCTGAATCGGACGTGCACATCGCCACCGAGAAAACTCGACGCGAAGAGGCGGAGCACGCTTTTGAGGTGGGCCATGGTGGTGCCCTTCTCAACAAGCAAGCCTTCCACTTGGTGGAACATCGGGTAGTGCGTGGCATCGGCGGTATCGGGGCGGTACACGCGACCGAGCGAAACGATTCGGAGCGGTGGCTGGCGGGCCTCCATCACGCGAATCTGCACAGTGCTGGTCTGCGACCTCAGGAGGAGCGGATCACGCCCCTGTGCGACGTTGAGGTAGAAGTTGTCGAGGGGGTCGCGGGCCGGATGTTCCGGCGGAATGGCGAGCGCCTCGAAGTTGTGCCACTGGTCTTCCACCTCCGGCCCGTCCACGCACTCGAAGCCGAGTCGGGCCATGATGCCCTGCACCTCGCGGATGGTGCGGGTGATCGGGTGCAGCCGCCCAAGCCGGACAGGGCGACCAGGCAGGGTGACGTCGAGAGGGGCAACTTCCGGAGAGGCTGTGGCTGCCGTCAGTCGATCGTGGGCCGCCTCCAGCAGACCTGAAATGGCCTGCTTGAGGTCATTGAAAGCCCGACCGGCCTGCGGGCGATCGTCCTGGCCTACCCCGCCGAGGAGCTTTTGGATCGCCTTCAGTCGGCCGCTCTTCGCGCCAGCAAACGTGACTCGGACCTCTTCAAGGGAGACCGCGTCATGGACGTCGCGAAACGCCGTCTCGGCTTCATCGCGAAGCCGATTCACCTCGAGGACGAACGATTCAAGATCCACGTTCTTGCAAAACCTGCGAGGCACACACTTCCAGAAATGACCCTACGCGCCTCGCGGGCTGCCGGTGATGCACCGGATCCCACAAAATTCAGGCAGCAGGGGCAACGCTTTCGAGGTCGAGGACCTCGCGAACTCGCTCCACAACCAGGTCGAACCCGGACGGATCGGCAATCGCCATCTCCGACAGCGTCCGCCGATCGAGTTCGATGCCAGCCTTTTCCAAGCCTGCTATGAACTGCGAGTAACGCAGTCCCCGTTCTCGAACAGCCGCACTGATGCGGATGATCCAGAGGCGACGGAACTCGCGCTTGCGACGACGACGGTCGCGATGCGCGAAGACGCCAGACCGGATGAGCGATTCTTTGGCTGTTCGCAGCAACTTGCGGCGACCGCCGACGTATCCTTCGACACGCTTAAACAAACGCTTTTTGGCGTGATGGCGGGGGACAGCACTCTTTGTACGCATGATGGGGGCTTTCGCTGAGGGCGGGTGTCAGGAGGTAACCCGCCCGGGACCTTCTAATGTGGCGTGGATCTTGTCCAATGCAAGGGGCGCTGTCGGTACACTCTCGGGTTTTTTCCCAGTGAGTGCATCTCGGCGGTTCGACCGCAAGCAGCAACTCTTGCGGCGAGTCTCAGCAACTTCAGTAGCTGTATTTGCCGAGTACTTCCGCGATTCGCGGGGTGTCCACCGCGGCAAGCACGCCCGTGCCCCGCAGGTTCCGCTTCCGCTTGGATGAGACGCGAACCTGGAGGTGGCTCGTGCCGGCGCGGCGATGCTTCACCTTGCCAGTTGCGGTGAGGCGGAACCGCTTCTTCGTGCCCTTGTGGGTCTTTTGCTTTGGCATGTCACTGACTCCTTGTCGAATGGGTGATTGTTTCGCAGTTTTTCGCTGACACAAGGCCCTAGGGTCGCGGACGCCAAAAAATCACTTCCGCGAGTCCCGGGTCGGCGTGAGTCCATGCCAAGCCAGGTTATCCAGGTCAGCGTGGTGCCAACGTGCAGGTCAGTCGCCGGCCCATCTGCTGAGGACCGGATTCCACCTTTGCTTCTTCGGTAAGTTTCTCGATAAGGCTCTTCATCACTCGCTGGCCCTCGTCAATGTGAGCCATTTCTCGACCGCGAAACACAACGGAAACCACGACCTTGTCTTTGTGGGCCAGGAAGGTGCGTGCCTGGTTGACCTTGAAATCGATGTCGTGGTCGCCCGTCTTGGGCCGCAGGCGAATTTCCTTGACCTTGGTGTGATGAACGTGGGTTTTGTGCTGTTTCTTCTTCTGCTGGTACTTGAACTTGCCAAAGTCCATGATGCGACAGACAGGCGGCGATGCCCCTGGTGCAACTTCGACGAGATCCAAGCCCACTTCGCGAGCCCGGTCCAGTGCCTCCACAGTTGGAAGTACCCCAAGTTGCTCGCCAGTCGCGGTGATCACGCGCACGGGGGAAATGCGGATCTGCTCGTTGATGCGATGCTGCTTCTCGATGGCGGGCGTCTCCGGCTGAGGAACTGCTCACAGCCGGTCGGGGGAATGCACAAAAACCCGCGGACAACCGGCCTCCCTAGCAGCGAAATCTGCAGAAGGAATCGAGCACCTACAATCCTCTACTATTTCAATCTCCACTGCCTCGCGTCAAGCCGCACAATCCGCAAAGCCCATTCGGAGGCAGAGGAAGCCTTGAGAAGGTGGGCAATACCAAGTGTCCGTTGGTCGTATGGGTGGTCCTGGGAAGGATTTCCGTTGCGTGGAGGCTGGCGGGTTATACACGCCCCCGGCGGGAAAAGGTTCCGCTTGCTGGCCACGAAGCCATGAAACGTCGGTGTTTTCGGTACATCTGGCGCGACATTTGGAAAAACCAGGAACTGAGACGCAGGAAAATGTCAAGATCTCGATTTTTCTGACGGAACTTTTCGCGGGGACGGTGCGTATAACTAGTCGGTCGTGAGGCCTACCGAGGGGTGACGGAAGACCTGCTCGGTGGCGTTGTGTGAGGCATTCACTCGGCGAAGTTCAGGCGGCAGGGACTGACTTCGCAGGCGTAAAACGCCAGCCCCCGACCGGATGCCGGCTCGATGTGTCGGAACCACCCTCAGTGTGTCAGGGCTGCCGGGGGTGGTGGCAGTGAGCACCATGCGGAGGAGAGCGCTATGAGGTTCCATTCAACGTCCCCTATGTCTCTTTCCAGTCGGGTTGATCTTGGGCTTTTGGCCCCCGCAGCGGAGGATGCCGGTGCGGTGGATATGCTGACCGGTTCTGGCTGCGGTGGAGATGACGTGCTTTCCATTGAAGAGGTTGCTCGTCGATTCAACGTCTCCACGAAAACAATCTCGCGATGGCGGCACCATGGCCTCGTGGCTCGACGTTATGAAGTCAGCGGCCGACGCCGCGTTGGGTTTTTGGAGAGCGAGGTGGAGCGTTTTGCCGCCCGAAACGCCACGCGCGTCGAGCGAGGGAGCCGCTTCAGCCAACTCTCAGACGACGAGAAGGAAAAAATCGTTAACTGGGCTCGGCGACTGGCTGCCGTTGGTGCAGTGCCCGCGGATGTGCATCGACGAATTGCCAGCAAGCTTGGTCGGAGCGTTGAGACGATTCGCTACACGATTAAGGAGCATGACCAATCGCATCCTGAGTCGTCTGTTTTCCCCTTCGGCGATGGGAGGCTGCGCCCTGAAAACTGTGCTCGGATTTACCAGCTCTACCTCGGCGGGGAGCCTGTCGAGTCGATCGCTCGACGGTATCGGCGATCGCGGGCGAGTATCTATAGGGTGATCCTTGGGCAGCGCGCGGAGCATGTGATGCAGCTCCCGCTGGACTACATCCCGAACCCGTTGTTTGCCCGGCCAACGGCTGAGCAGGTGGTGAATCAGCCGTACCCTGAGAGCGAGACCGCACCTCGCAAGGTTCGCCGGCCGGCGGGGCTGCCGGCGTATCTCGCCAGTCTCTACGAAGTGCCGCTGCTCAATCGTGAGCAAGAGGGGTGGCTCTTTCGGAAGTACAACTTCTTGAAGTACCGCGCCTGCAAACTCCGCGACCAACTCGATATGGACCGTCCAAGCACGCGGTTGATGGATCAGATTGAGAAACTCTACGGCCAGATCGTGGAACTGAAGAATCGACTGGTTCGGGCCAACCTGCGGCTGGTGGTGTCGATTGCCAAGAAGCGGGTGTCGCCGGGGGATGGGTTTTTTGACCTCGTCAGCGACGGCAACATGTCGCTGATCAGGGCGGTTGAGAAGTTTGATTACGCTCGCGGCAACAAGTTCAGCACGTACGCGTCGTGGGCGATTATGAAGAACTACGCCCGCACGATCCCTAATGAGCACAAGCAGCGGGAGCGTTTTCGCGCGGCCGATACGGAACTGTTGCAGGCCGCAACAGACACGCGTGCGGACGAGCACCGGCAGCGGATCGCGGAACGCGATCGCCTGCATCAGGTTGAGCAGTTTCTCGATCGCCTCGACTCACGGGAGCAGACGATCATCATCCGGCGGT
>JBMTLP010000168.1:0-6754 GCA_049433245.1 Pirellulales bacterium | reverse complement strand
GCACGTCGTTCTGGAAAACCGGATTATCGAAGACCAGCCGGTGCTCCGCGGCGGCATGCTCGCTCGAGCGTGGCTGCCCGTGGGAGCCCGCGGAGAAGTGACGGTCGTTCCCAAAGACGCCCTGGTGCTCGGCACTGGTGTGCCCACCGTCTATGTGGTCGACATCACTGACACGACCGGTACCAATCGCACCGGAACCGTGCGCCCCGTGCCCGTCACCCTCGGGGCAACGGTGGCCGGCAGCGTTGAAGTCACTGGGGCCGTGGAGCCTGGCCAACTGGTGGTCACCCGCGGTAACGAACGCCTGAAGCCGGGCGCTGCGGTCAAGTTCCAAGGAAGTTCAACACCATGAATCTGATCCAGGCATGCGTCTCCAACCCGGTGAAAGTGGCTGTCGGCGTGTTGCTGACAGCCCTGTTCGGCATGCTCGCGCTGATCACCATGCCGATCCAACTCACCCCCGAGGTGCAGATCCCAACGATCACGGTCGAGGCCCGCTGGCGAGGCGCGAGCCCCCAGGAGATCGAACGGGAGATCGTGCAGCCGCTGGAAGAGCAACTGCGGAGCGTCGAGGGGCTGGCCAAACTGTCAAGCTCCTGCAGCGATTCCGTGGGTGAGGTCACCCTCGAGTTCGGGATCGGCGTCGACATGGATCAGGTGCTCGTGAAAACCAACACCCGCGTGCAGCAGGTGCGAGATTGGCCCATCGATGCGGATCGCCCGGTCATCAAGACGTCCAACTCCAACGACCGCCCGATCGCGTGGTTGATGCTCGGCCAGGCACCGCCCTCCCCCGAGGCCATCGCCAAGGCCGCTGCCGATCACCCCGAACTGGCCACCCAACTCAACCGCGTGCTGACAGGCCGGACGCCCGACCTGCAGTTGTTCCGGCTCAACAAACTCACCGAAGTGCATCCGGAACTTGCCCACCTGATGCCGCCACCGATCGACATCGAGGCGATGCGGCGGATGGCAGAAGATGAAATTGAGAGCAGACTTGAGCGAGTGGAGGGCATCTCCAGCGCGGATCTCGTGGGGGGCCGCGACGATCAGCTGCAGGTCATCGTCGACCCTCAAAAACTCGCCGCCAGGCAGCTGACCATCGAGGATCTCCGATCCGCTTTGGCCGGGCAAAACCAAGACACGTCGGGCGGGGATTTCTGGGAGGGAAAACGTCGCTACGTGGTGCGAACGCTCGGCCAGTTTCGCTCACCCGAGCAGGTCGAGGCGGTGATCATCGCCCGCCGTGAAGGCCGGCCGGTGTATGTGCGTGACGTGGCCTACGCTCGGCTCGGCAGCCGCAAGCCGGACGGTATTGTCCGCCGCTTCGGCGCCAGCAACATCGCGATCCGGGTCACCCGCGACCAAAACGCGAACGTGCTGGAAACGATGGCAGAACTGCGGGAAGTCGCCCGCGACATCGATCAGGGCATCCTGCGAAAGCGAGGCCTCACGCTCACCCAGGTTTACGACGAGACCGACTACATCAACTCGGCCATCGGACTCGTCCGCAGCAACATTGTCATCGGTGGGCTGCTGACGATCAGCGTGCTCCTGCTGTTTCTTCGCAGCGTACGTTCGACGTTTGTGGCGGCGGTCGCTATCCCGATCAGCGTGGTGGGCACCTTCCTCGCTCTCTCGCTCTTCGGCCGTTCGCTGAACGTGATTAGCCTGGCTGGCATGGCCTTCGCCGTCGGCATGCTCGTCGACAACGCTGTCGTGGTGCTGGAAAATATCGTGACCTACTGGCACAAAGGGCTCGACTCCCGCTCGGCAGCGATCCGAGGGGCCAGCGAGGTGTGGGGGGCCGTGCTTGCCAGCACGCTCACCACCGTCGCCGTGTTCTTGCCGGTGCTCTTTGTGAAGCAGGAGGCCGGGCAGCTGTTTGGCGACATCGCGCTGGCGATCAGCGCTGCAGTGAGCCTCTCGCTGATCGTGTCCGTGCTCGTCGTGCCCACCGCAACCGCTTGGTTGCTCTCAGGACGACAGCCAAAGACCGTTTCGCAAGGGGATGTGGCCAGCCGCTTCGGGAGTTTCCTGCTGAATCGCCTCACCGGTGCCCTGCGTTTTCTGCTCGCGGGGCCGGTTCGACAGATGGCAGCTGCTGGAGCGATCGTGTCCGTGGCGATCTGGGCCACCTGGGCCCTGCTTCCCAAGGTGGAGTATCTGCCGGAAGGGAACCGCAACCTCGTCTTCGGCATCTTGCTGCCACCACCGGGCTACAACCTCGACGAGCTGCTGCGAATGGGCGACGTGGTGGAGGAGCGGCTCCTGCCCTACTGGGATGTCGATCCCGACTCTCCCGAGGCAGCCCAACTCGACTACCCGATCCTGGGAGACCTGTTCTTCGTGGCCCGTGGCAAGAGTGTGTTCCTCGGGCTCCGAGCCCTCGATCCACTCGCCGCATCGAAGTTGATCCCGCTCATTCGTTCCATCGCCGCCGACCTCCCCGGCACGTTTGCCGTGGCAAAGCAATCGAGTCTGTTTGAGCAGGGCATCGGCTCCGGCCGTTCGATCGACGTCGAGATCACTGGCCCAGACCTGGAAAAGCTCGTGGGCCTTGGTGGACAGGTGATGGGGCTCCTCGCGGAAGCGACCCCGGGCAGCCAAAACCTCCCAAAACCTTCGCTCGATCTCTCGAGCCCTGAGGTGCAGCTTGTGCCCAGGCTTGAGCAGGCGGCCGACATGCAACTCGACGCACGGCAGTTGGGCTACATGGTCGACTGCCTCGTGGATGGCGGCTATGCCACCGACTACTATCTCGGCGCCGACCGCATCGATCTCGTGATCAAAGGCGAAGACCGCTTCGTGCAGCGGACGCAAGACCTGCGAAGCCTCCCGGTGGTCACACCCGGCGGCCAACTCGTACCACTTGAGAGCGTGGCAGAGATCCGGGAATACTCCAGTGGTCCCGAGCAGATTCTCCATCGCGAACGAGAGCGGGCGATCACCGTGCAGGTATCGCCGCCAGCCGACATGCCACTCGAACTGGCCCAAGACCGCATCCAATCGATGGTGGTGCAGACGCTGCGGGAGTCGGGGCAACTCGACGGCGGCTACCAGATCAACTTGGGTGGAACCGCCGACAAACTCCGCGCCACCTGGGACTCGTTGTGGTTCAACCTCGCGCTCGCCGGCCTGATCACCTACCTGCTGATGGCGGCTCTGTTTGAGAGCTGGTTTTATCCGCTGGTGATCATTGCCGCAGTGCCGCTGGGCAGCGTGGGTGGGCTGCTGGGCCTGGCTGCGATCAATGTCTTTGGCGCCTCATATGGGATTTCGCAGCCACTCGACGTGCTCACCATGCTCGGCTTCGTGATCCTGATTGGCACCGTGGTCAACAACCCGATCCTGATCGTGTATCAGTCGCTGAACCTGATTCGCAATGAGGGCTATGCCCGCGAAGAGGCGATCCTGGAAGCAGTCCGCAGCCGACTACGACCAATCTTTATGACCACGCTCACGACCGTGCTGGGCCTGTTCCCGCTGGTCCTCTTTCCGGGGGCCGGCAGCGAACTCTACCGCGGCCTCGGGAGCGTGCTCCTGGGTGGCTTGCTCGTGTCGACGCTGGTCACGATTGTGCTCGTGCCGCTACTGCTTGGCCTCTGCTTCCGGGTCTTTGAAACCGAGGGGCAGCGCACGACCGCAGCACCAGCCGCCCTGCCCCGCCCTGCAACCGAACCTGCGCCGGCGATCACCGCCGGGGTGTAGCCAACGGAGGCTCCTCGCTGTCTCGCGGTCGCGCAGTCGCGAGTAACGGCAGCACGATGTCGGTCCACAGGGCGTAGCCCGTATCGCTGAGGTGCAGGCCATCGTCGGCGAAGAGTTCGGGGCGCGGCATGCCATCGTCTCCCAGCATGGGCGTGACCACATCGATGTACGTCAGGCGTGGATCGCTCTGACACATCGCTTCAATCAGGCTGTTGGCGCGGTGCTGCGTGGGATACTGTTCCCACCGCTTCAGGCTCGGCTTGATGGCGATGAAGTGGATCATCGTTTCGGGCAGTTCCCCACGCACCATGCCCACAAACGCCGTAAAGTCGGCGGCGACCTGCTCTGGCGACTTCTTGGCGTTGATGTCGTTGTCGCCGGCGTAAAACAGGATCGTGCGTGGCTTGTACGGCAACACAATCCGGGTGGTGTAGCGATTCACATCGGCAATCTGCGAGCCGCCAAACCCGCGATTGATCGCATGCCGATCTGGAAACCAGCGATCAAGTTTCCACATCCGGATACTTGAGGAGCCGACAAAGAGCACGCCACCAGCCGTAGGGGGCGACTCGCGATCGGCCGCTTCAAAGGCGGCGATGTCGGCTTCCCATTTGTCTGCTGCAGGTTCCGCGGCGACGCTTGGCCTGCCGGCGATCACCACGAGCAGGAGCAGACCGCTCGCACTTGCCAAGAACGTCAAACCAAGGAGAGATCGTCGGTTCATCGATGCGTTACTCCTGCCAAACGAAAGTACCGTAACCGTTGTTGCGGTCCCGGATCGCCGGCGAGCCGCGCCAGAGCACCTCCGCCGCCGGGCCATCCACCTCGTCCACGTCGCGGAGCAGGCCAGCCAAAAGAAAGTCTGGAACGGGCGCCCCGTCGCGCCTGAAGGGCTGCCGAGGGAGTTCGATCCTAAGAACATACCCACCCTCTACCCTGAGGCCCGTGGCCTTGCAGCCCTCGAGAGGCCGCCGCGTGAGAAACGCTTCGATCCCGACCGTGCCATCCGCACGAGGCGGCGTGGCCACCGCCCTCACGGTTTGCCTGCCAAATCGGGTGTCGTCGCGTCGCTCAGCGGCAGGCCTCGGGTCGATGAAAAACTCGATCCGATCGCCAGCCTCAAGCCGCTCGTCCTGCACCCGTACATCGATCACGAAGCGATCGCCGTGATGGCCAGGAGCAAAAGTAAACGAGCCGTCCGCAGGCCCGTTCCAACTGCTCGCATCGCCCAGCACGAGTGCATTCGCATCGGTCGCATAAATGCCTTCAGACGAGGTGCCGGCAGGCAAGATCCCGGAGGAAAAGTCGACGGTTTCCGCCACTGTTGGACAGGCGTGTCGACGATCAATGATCACTGGGATCAGCCGCTCGGCAGAGAGCCCATCCGCTCCGGGAGTCCGCAGCGTGGCCCGAAACACCGCGCCTGAGAGCCGGGCGAAGTCGATCGTCTCACCAAACCGCACCCGCACCGACCGAGTTGCGGTTTCAGAGGCCCCCGCGGCGATCCGTACCTGCTCCGGATCGACCGTGAGGCCCTTCAGCGGCAGGCCGTCAAAGTCTCCAATCAGTTCCACCGGCTCCCCAAACTGATTGCCAAGGCGGATGTGCAGATCGCCGTCGACAAAGCCCGAGGCGTCTTCGACGAGAACAGGGGCGATCTCCACGACCGTGCCGGCCAGGAACGAGCGAAACCGCTGCGACTCCTCTTCAGTCACGACGTCAGGCGGAAGGATGCCATCGAGTTTGAGATTCACCACCTGCGGTCCGTCTTTCTCCATCGTCAGTAAGGTCACATGGTCGAACTCGCCGTAGGGCACACCGCGGAGCTGCGACGAGCCGCCGGTGGTAGCGAGCGAGTAGTAGCTGCGACCGCCGTTGCGGCTGTACTGCACGTAGTTGTGCACATGGCCGGCAAACACCGTGTGCGACCGGTCGGCGAGCAACGCTTCCACCTGCTTCCAGTTGGTGCTGTCGGGGTTGCCGGCGGCCAACTCACGTTCGGCGATGTTCCACAGAGGCTTGTGCAGAAAAACGAGCGTGTGACGGGCATCGGCATGGGCAGCGAGGTCGTCACGAATGAAGGCTAACTGCTCGTCGCCGATTCGCTGCAGCGGGTCTTCACTGAGCAGGCAGAGAAAGTGCACTCGTTTGTAGTCAAAGGAATACCAGGCCGCCCCAAACTTCTCTCGCCACAGCTCCTGCAGCATCGGGTTGGTCACGTCGTGGTTGCCCGCCACAAAGAAAAACTTCATGTCGAGTTGGTCGACGAAGCCGGTGAACTCGTCCCACTCAGCCAAGGCTCGCTGGCGGTCCTCGGTGTAGCCCTCGATCAGGTCACCGACCGACACCACAAAGCTCGGCCGCAGCATGTTGAGCTTGCTGACCGCATCCATCCAGATGCCGGGACGATGGCCTCCGGTGCGGTCGGTCATGATCGCAATCTGAAATCGCTCGGGATCGTCAAAGACGGGTTTCTCGGTCCAGGGGGCGGGGCCTGCCATCTCTGGCAGCACCATCGCTGGCGACAGGCGGGCTGCAGCGGCCTCGGCATGCTCATGTTCGTGATCACCGTCGTGAGCGGAGGCCGGAACTGCGACCAGGCCACACACCAACAGAAACACCACACACGACAACGAGCGATCTCGGAAGCGGGTCACGCGCATAGAAGAAGCCTCGAACAGGACAGGGAGCACTCAGCAAAGACCATGAAACTGAGGCCCATGCTACACGCGGACTGTTCACGTTGCGCAAGCAAGACACGGCGCACACGACGGATGCTGTGGTTCACTTCACCCGCGCAACAGCCGCGCCGAGGAGACTGCCACATCCGGCACCGAGAAGCCCGCCTCCGAGTCCACCAAAAAACGCCGCGAAGTCGCGGGGCGGGAGATCAGGATTGAAGAGGGCGATCATCAGCACGCCAAGCGACGTGGTCGCGCCCAGACCACCGCCAACAAGCATGCCAACCACCAGCCCCACCAACACCGGCCAGCGTGTTGCCGAGATCTCTCCGGCCGATGTGCCTCGTGCCAGGCCCGCAACG
>JBMTLP010000167.1:0-6809 GCA_049433245.1 Pirellulales bacterium | reverse complement strand
TTTGCGACCTGGGTGCGGGTTCACGACAAGCTTGCCGCCGGCGAAATGCCGCCGAAGTAGAGCAGCGGTCCGCCTCGCTGCTGGTAGGTTTTGGCGGGCTCCGAGGTCGGGAGCGAAAAGCTGTAGAAGTCTCCTTTCCATTCAAAAGGCCCCTCGGTTGCCCACAGCCCCTGCAGGATCTGGATGATCTCACTGGCGCGTCGGTAGCGGACGTCGTTGGGCTCGCTGATTCCCGGCATGTTCGACGAGATGATGTTGATACACAGCCGGCCCGCGAGGGCATGGTCGACCGTCGCGATCGCGCGGGCGAGCATCGGCGGCCAAACCTCGCCCATCCGCAGCGCCACGAGCAGGTTCATCTGCGTCGTCTGCGGGCCGATGAGGCTCGCGAAGGCCAGCGCGTCTTGACCGGCGATCCAACCCGATGGCAGGAGAATGTTTTGATAGCCCGCGGCATCTGCCCGCCGCACGATCTCACCGCAGTGGGCGTAACTCGACCGTAGGCGACCATCGGGCACCCCGAGAAACTCGTAGTCGTCACTGCAGAGTGCCGCAAACCAAGCCACTTCGCAGCACCGCTCGGTTGTTCGGATGGCTGGCGCCGCCATGGAATCCCCCTTCTGATCACAAACCTACCGCCATGAGACGGCTGTGTGAAATCAGGTGAACGCAGCGGGCGCCCAGCGAGTTGCGGCGGAGTTCTTCACCGCGATATCGTTTCGGCATGAGAAACACCATTTTTTCGGGCCGCTTGCGGCGGGGGATTTCAAACGTGCTCCTCGGAGCTGCAGCAGCCGGTCTCGTGACGGTTGTCGTCGGCCTGAGTGGATCGCTGCTGGCCGTGGCCGCTGACTCGCGGCTGGAACCTCTGAAAGACCTCAACGGCTACTTTCCCTTTACGCCCCCAGCGTCTCGCGAAGCCTGGGAGACGCGTCGCGAGCAGGTGCGGCGGCGGGTACTTGTGGCAGAAGGTCTGTGGCCTCCGCCGACCAAGAACCCGCTCAATGCCGTGATCCACGGCACGATCGACGTGCCAGACCCGATCGCTCCTGGCGGTGGCTACACCGTTTCCAAGGTTTACTTTGAGAGCCTGCCAGGCTTCTTTGTGACCGGCAACCTCTACAAGCCAATGAAGATCGAGGGGAAGGTGCCGGGCGTGCTCTTCTCGCATGGGCATCACAAGGATGCACGGCTGGCGATCTTCCCTGAGTCGACGGTCCGCCGTGAGATCTCCGAAGGCCAGGAGCGGTTCGAGCGAGGTGGGGTGAGTCTCTATCAATCGATGTGCGTGCAGCTCGCGCGCATGGGCTGTGTCGTCTGGCAGTGGGACATGCTCGGCGACTCCGACTCACAGCAGCTCTCCCGCGAACTCGTGCACGGCTTTGCCAAGGAGCGTCCGGAGATGAACGACGCCGAAAACTTTGGGCTCTTTAGCCCGCAGGCGGAGAGCCGTTTGATCACGGCGATGGGTCTGCAGACCTGGAACGCAGTCCGCTCGCTCGACTTCCTGCTCTCCCTTCCTGAAGTGGACGGCGACCGGGTGGCGATGACCGGCTCCAGCGGCGGTGGCACCCAAACCATGCTGCTTGCTGCCGTCGATGATCGGCTCGACCTCTCCTTTCCGGTGGTGATGGTCAGCACGTCGATGCAGGGGGGCTGCACCTGTGAAAACGCGGGATTGCTCCGCGTCGGCACGGGCAATGTGGAAATCGCGGCCCTGTTTGCCCCGAAGCCTCAGGGCATGAACACTGCCGACGACTGGACCAAGGAACTCGCCACCAAGGGCTTTCCCGATATCCAGAAGGTCTACGACCTCTATGGAGCGGGCAATCAAGTGATGCTGCTGCGGGGCGAGCACTTTCCCCACAACTACAACGCGGTCACTCGCTCGGCCTTCCAGACCTTCATCAACCGCCACTTCGGCCTCGGCTTCCCCGAACCCGTGCTCGAGCAGGACTACCAACCACTCGCACCCGAGCAACTCTCCGTGTGGAACAACGACCACCCGGCGCCACCAGCCGCGGATCCGAACTTCGAGCGTTCGTTGGTCACGAGTCTTGCCGACGACATCGAGAGCCAGGTCCGTGGCGCAGCGGCGACGGTTGATGGAGCGCGCGACGTGCTGCAACCAGCCTTTGCAACCATCCTGGATCGCTCGTTTGCCGAGACCGGCGTCGTCTCCTGGGAACTGGACGGGAAAGATCGTGAGAAGAGCGCTGTGCGGATGACCGGCGTGCTTCGCAACACGACTCACGGTGAAGAAGTGCCAGTGGCTTGGCTCTACCCTAACGAGTGGAACGGCAAGGTCGTGATCTGGCTCGATGACACCGGCTGTGAGGCCGCATCGCTTGCCCCCACCGCCGAGATCCAGCAGTTGATCGATGCGGGCACCGCCGTAGTCGCAGCCGATCTCTACCATGCCCGAGATGTCCGCGAGGAAGATGGCCTGCTGCGACAACGGAAGGTGGAGAACCCACGCGAATACGCGGGCTATACCTATGGCTACAACGATGCTGCCATCGTCCGTAGCGTGCACGATCTGCTTTCAGTCGTCTCCTTCTTGCGAAACACAAAGGTAGAAGGCCATCCTGCTCCGTCGCACGTCGCTGTGGCTGGGTTTGGGGAGGCTGCCGCGGTGGCGCTCGCAGCCCGCATCACCGCTGGCGAGGCCATCGACCGCACTGCCGTCGACACCGCCGGCTTCCGCTTTGCAAGCCTCACTGACTGGCGACACCCGCTGTTCCTTCCCGGTGCAGTGCGGTATCTCGATGTGCCTGGTCTGATTGCCAGCGGCAGCGGCGAACTCTGGGTGGCTGGCGAGACCGCGGCCACGCTGCTGCCGGTGAGCAGGGAGCAAGGGATCCTCGTGCACGAAGGAACCGAGCCTCGGGTGGTGGCCGCCGGTTGGCTGGCCCCGTAAACGGCACCGAAGCTCCCCGCCCTGCCCAGCAGGTTTGGAGAATGAGGTTTTTCGCTCGCAAGACCCACAGGAGACCGACGGATGCGATGGGTTTGGCTCGCGATCATGCTGCTCTGGGCTGCGGCACCAGCTGTTGAGACGAGCGCAAGCGATCCCGCCGCGCTCGGTCCCTCGCCAGAGGATGTCCTCGCCAGTTTTCAGCACCACGCCGCCGTGGCGGTCGAAATTGCTGCCGCAGAACCGGCGGTCCGCGACCCCGTGGCGATGTGCTTCGACGAGGCTGGCCGGCTGTTCGTCGCGGAGATGGGCGACTATCCGACAGGCCCTGCTGACGACCCACAGGCAGTCTCGCGGATCGTGCGACTCAGCGACGCGGATGGCGACGGCCGCTACGAATCGAGGGCGGTATTCGCCGACAACTTGTCGTTCATCACTGGCCTGACACCCTGGCGAGGCGGACTCGTGGTCACGCTCGCAGGCGAGATCTGCTGGCTCGCCGACACCGACGGTGACGACGTCGTCGACACCCGCGAGCGTTGGTTTCAAGGTTTCACGGAAGACAACACGCAACTGCGTGCCAACCACCCCACGCTGGCACCAGACGGCACGTTCTACGTGGCCAACGGCCTCCGTGGCGGGGATGTGGTTGCTGCCAATCCTCGTTGGCAAGCGGCTTCAGCAAGCGAGCCGGTCTCCATTCGCGGTCGTGATTTCCGCTTCGATGCGTGGGGCGCAGCGTTGGCTCCCGATGCGGCTGCATACGAGGCGGTCAGCGGCAATGGGCAGTTTGGGCTCTCGTTCGACGACTTCGGCACCCGCTTCATCTGCAGCAACCGCAACCCTTGCGTGCAGATCATGCTTGAGGAGCGTGACCTTCGCCGCAACCCGGCTGCCGCCATCGAAGCGGCGGTCCACGATGTTTCTCCCGCGGGTGAACTCTCCCGGATCTACCCGATCTCCAGCGGCTGGACGACGTCCAACCTGCATGCGGGGCAGTTTAGCGCGGCCTGCGGCGTGACGATCTACCGCGGCGACGGCCTCTCCGACGCGTTTCGTGGCAACGCCTTCACGTGCGACCCAACCGGCAACCTCGTGCATCGGCAAGTGCTCCGGCGGGATGGGCTGACCTACGCGTGCCTCCCCAACGAGAGCCAACGGGAGTTTCTCGCGTCCAGCCACGACTGGTTTCGCCCCGTGGCCCTCGCCGACGGGCCCGATGGCTGCCTGTACGTGATCGACATGGCCCGTGCCGTGATCGAGCACCCACAGTTCATGCCCGATGAACTGAAGAGCCGCCCCGATTTGCTGCATGGCCGGAACCGAGGTCGTCTGTGGCGAATCAAGGCGGCAGACAGCGGCCATCCACAGCAGCCACACCCAGTGTTGACAACCGCCACGCCTGATCAGCTCGTCCGCCTGCTGGCTCATCCAAACGGCTGGCATCGCGACACAGCTGCTCGCCTGCTGCTGGAACAACCCGACAAGCTGCCGACGGACCAGCTGGGCACGCTGGTGGCAAGCGGTCCTACTCCTGAGGCCCGCAGCCGAGCCCTCTGGCTCTTGGCAGCAGCCCACCGTGTGCGGCCAGCATCTGCGGACGTCGATCCGGCTGCCGCGGAGGCGTTTCTCGCCGGCCTCCATGACAGTTCCCCTCTGGTACGACGCGTGGCGGTGCGGGTGTCGCCATCGCAGAACACTGGTGTTGAAACCGAGAGGGAGTCGCTGCTCGCCTTGGCCGATGACCCCGACGCAGCGGTGCGTGGTGAGTTGGCGCTGCGGCTTGCCGCCATCCGTCACGTGCCACAGACCGGCAACGTAACCGAGGCGCTCGCCCGCATCGTCACCCACAACCCGACCGACATCTGGACGCTCCGCTGCGTGGCCACCGCTTCGGCCGGCCGAGCAGCGGCGATCCTCACGGCAGTGTTCCCGCGTCTGCCACCGTCGTCGCAGGCGGCTACCGCGTGCATCGAACAGTTTGCAGAGCTTGCGGCTGCAGAAGACACCGAGTCGCTCCTCGCCGACGTTGCCACGCCGCTTGCCAGGACCCTCTCGCAGAGAAACTCTGAGGATCACGCTGCTGCCGAAGTGTCTGTCCAGGCGTTCGCCCTGGTGCGTGGCCTCGGCCAAGGGCTCGCCCGCCGTCGCACGCAGATCGAGGCGGCCAGGTCGCAGTGGCCGGTTCCGATGCAAGACGCTATCAGTAGCATCCTCGACCAGGCCGCTTCGGTCGCAGAAGACACTTCCGTTGCGGAAGACCAACGACTCCAGGGCATCAGCTGCCTGGCCTACGCCCCCTCCACGCAGGCCGTCGCAACCCTCAGCCGCCTCTTGAGCCCAACCACACCGCAGCAGATTCGCCTCGCGGCCATCCTGGTTGCCAGGCGGCATGCCGACACAGCCCTCGACCTCGCGATGCTGGCCGACCTCGGCTCGCAAACCCCAGCGGTCCACCGAGCGGTGGTGGAGAGCCTCGTGGCCAGGCCGGCTTCGGCAGTGCAGTTGCTGACCCGCCTGGAGGCGAGCGACACGCCCCCAGTGCAGCTCACCGACGCCCAGTGGGCAGCCCTCGAGAAGTGCAGCGACGACGCACCGCAACGGGTCGCGTTGCTCAAGCATGCCGCCGCTCCTGAGGATCGACAGGAGGTGGTCCGTCGCTATCAAGCATCGCTCGCGCTGAGCGGAGATTTTGAACGGGGGCTGGAGGTTTTCCGCAGCCAATGCAGCAGCTGCCACCGCGTGGCGGAGGTGGGGGCCGCCGTCGGCCCCGCCATTTTCGCCTCCCGCACGAAGCAGCCGGCTCAGTATCTCAGCGACATCCTCGACCCCAACCGAGCGATCGACGCCAACTTCTTCGGCTACACGCTGCTTGCCACCGACGGCCGTTTGCTCACCGGCATCATCACTGCAGAAACCGGCACGTCGGTGACCCTGCGGCAGCCCGACGGCCGCAACGAAACACTGCTGCGTGACGAGATCGATCAACTCCGTTCTACGGGACAGTCGCTGATGCCCGTCGGCCTTGAGCGAACCATCACCCCCCAGCAGATGGCCGACCTGATCAACTTCTTGAAGAACTGGCGTTACGAAACCGCCACCCTTCCCTCGCACGTCCTCGCACCGTGAAAGTCTGCCGCATGCTGGTCACTGCTTCTTCTAGCCGCCGTCGACGTGGTCTCTGCGTCAGCTGCCTTGCGGTGCTGCTGATGGCTTGCAGTTCCGTGTCTGCTGCCGCAGAACACACGCTCTCACTCACGGTGCGTGATCAGGCCACAGGGAAGCCGCTGCCCTGCCGCGTGTCACTGGTCGATGCCAACGGCCGCTCGGTCCCATTCACCACCGCGTCCGCGGAGGCTGCCGTCTCCTACGACGTGACCAACCGGATCAATCCCCAGTCGGTTGAGCAACACACCACGCTCGCGGAGTTTCCAGCGAGGGCACCTGTGGAGCCAGGTGCGTATCTGCTGCGGGTGTCGCGAGGTCAGAGCTGGCTCCCTGCCCGTGAGTCCATCACGGTCACCAATACCGACGTGGAGGTGACCGTGGAACTCAAGCAGTTTGTTGATCCCACCTCCGCGGGCTGGTACTCCGGCGATACGCACCTGCACCGCACCGTCGACGAACTCAAGACGGTGATCCTGGCCGAGGACCTCAACGTTGCTCTGCCGCTGACCTACTGGGTGACCACTTCCGACACGCCCCCCTCAGCCGGCAACAAAAACCAGGCGTCGATTCCGCCGGCCGAGCTGATCGAGGTCGACGCGACGCACGTGATCTGGCCTCGCAGCACTGAGTACGAAATCTTCAGCGTTGGCGACCGGAGACACACGCTCGGCGCGCTGTTTGTGCTCGGGCACCGCGAGCCTCTGGAATCGACAGTGCCGCCATG
>JBMTLP010000166.1:0-6823 GCA_049433245.1 Pirellulales bacterium | reverse complement strand
GTTCGACGCTGCTCTCGGAACGGGGGATGCCCGCAGGCATGCGAAAGGGCAAAAAGGAAGTCCGCTGGCCGCCCGCGGGGACCCAGATTTTGCGGACGTACTGCTGATCGGGCGTGGCTGGGAAAAAGACCGTGACCATGCCCTCGCCGCCGGCGTTCTCTCCCAACGCAGTCTTGGCGTTTGAGGCCTGCACACTCAGCACCGACCAGGCATTGGACCTGTGTTGTCGCACAATCGAAGCGGCCGCTCGCACCGTCACGCCGCCAGCGTCTTCCTCTGGTGCGGTTCCGTCGGCTGTTTCCTGGGCATGGCATGCAGCCAGGTGGAGGGAGGCCACCGCGAACAGCAGCAGCAACAGTCGACGTGCAATGCGGAACCAACCCATGGGCGAAGGCCCCCCCAGAACGTTGCCGACGCGACGGCGGTCGACTGAGGCACCATACCGAGCAGCCGCGTGGTTCGCAACGGACCGCCTTCTCGGTCCGAACGCGCTTGAGCGGTAAAAAATCGGGGGTGAGGCGGTTGCGCGGAGAAGAAGGTAGACTTTGACGGGTGGGGAAACTGTCGACAGACCGAGCGTTGATTTGAAGCAGCCCCACGTCAGGTGTTAGGCGAACATGATCTTCGGTGCGCGTTTTGAGGCGATACAACCGCCAAAAGAAGCGGGCGACGTCGGGACGAGAGGTGCCGCATGCGGTGGGAGTGGGGATCGGGGACGGTTGACGATCGAACGGTTCGTTCCTTCGCAGTGACGACAGCTGGCCTGGCTGCGATGCTTGTGTGGGCTGGGGGCGTCGTCGCGCCAATGAACGCTGGTGCTGACGAAACGCCGGCACCTGTGAGCTACCACCGCGAGATTCAGCCGATTTTCGCAAGGCACTGCCTCGGCTGCCATCAGGAGGCCAAGCCACAAGGTGGCTACGTGATGACGCGTTTCGACCGCCTGCTCGCGGGGGGCGAATCGGGGGAGCCTGCGGTCGTGCCCGGTGATCCTGAGGCCGGCACGCTGCTGGTCCAGATCACGCCGGTTGATGGCGTGGCCGAGATGCCGAAGAAAGGCCCGCCGCTTCCCGAGCAAGACATCGCCCTGATTCGTCGCTGGATAGTGGAAGGGGCCCGTGACGACTCGCCTTCCTCCGCGATCGCGTTTACCCGAGACAACCCCCCGGTTTACACCCGGGCTCCGGCCATCACGTCGATCGATGCCACGTCGGTCGGCAACCTGATTGCCGTTGCCGGCTTCCACGAAGTGATTCTGCTCGACGCAGCGTCGGGTGACACCGTGGGCCGACTTGTGGGCAGAAGCGAGCGGATCGAATCGGTTCGGTTTAGCCCGGATGGAGCGCGGCTGGCTGCCGTAGGAGGAGAGCCGGGGCGGAGTGGCGAGGTGCAGATCTGGAATGTCGCCAAGCAGGAACTTGAACTTTCGGAAAGTTTCACGTTCGACACGCTGCGAGGCGTGAGCTGGTCGCCTGATGGCGCGCTGGTGGCCTTCGGTGGTGTCGACAACGTGGTGCGGGCGATCGATGCGGCCACCGGCGAGCTGCGTGTGTTTCAGGGAGCCCACGAAGACTGGGTCTTGGGCACGGCCTTTCTTGCCGACGGCACGCACATTGCATCGGTGGCTCGTGACATGACTTGCAAACTGACAGAGACCGCCACCGAGCGGTTCATTGACAACATCACCTCGATCACGCCGGGGGCGTTGCGTGGCGGGTTGTCGGCCGTGGTCCCGCTGCCAGGGCGAGATGAGATCCTCGTTGGTGGCGCTGACGGGTCGGCCAAGGTCTACCGCGTGTTCCGGGCGAGTCCGCGAAAGATTGGCGATGATGCCCACCTGCTCCGCACGCTGCCGGTCATGCAGGGCCGCATTTTCTCTGTCGATATCAGCGACGATACCCGGGTCCTAGCGGCGGTTTCCACGATCGACGGAATGAGCGAGTTCTGTCTGTGGAAGGCTCGTGAACAAGCCGCTGTGTCGGACGAGATCATGGGGATTCTCTCCAAGGAGGCGGGGCAGCGATCCGCGGAAGAGAATGAAAAACTTGCCGCCTTCATGAAACCTGCCGACGAAGAACTCGCCCGCGTGCCGCTGCAGGTCGCTGCCTACGCGGCCTGCTTCTTGCCGAGCGGTGAGTTTGCGGTGGGGGCCGCCGACGGGCTGATTCGGGTCTTCGATCAGGCTGGCTCGGAAGTGCGGTCGTTCCCCGTGGCGACCGTCCAGGACGCGGCGCTGGCGGGCGGCAGCAGGGTGTACGAACCAGCAGCATGGCAGGCGCGATCGGTAGCGATGGAGCCGGCTGAAGAGGTTGCTGTGCCGCTGCCTCTCGATCAGGTGGACGGGATCACGCTCTCGCCTGCAGCGAGCGTGGTGCTCACTGGTCCCTATGCGTACACACAGTTGCTCGTCCACGCCCGCATGAAAGACGGAACGCGTGCTGATGCGACTCGGCAGGCAGCGTATGTGTCGAGCGCGGAGATCTCCGTGAGTCCGTCTGGCTTGGTGAGGCCGCTCGCCGATGGAGTTGGCACAGTGACGGTGACGGTTGGTTCGCATCAGGCGACGCTCCCCGTGGAGGTGCAGGGACTGGCGGCCGACGCTGCCATCGAGATCGACTTCATCCGTGATGTGAACCCGATCCTGTCGAAGGCTGGATGCAACCAGGGCACCTGCCACGGTGCACAGAAGGGGAAGAACGGATTCAAATTGTCCCTCCGCGGCTATGACCCGCTGTTCGATATTCGCGCGCTGACCGATGACCTGGCGGCGCGGCGGGTGAATGTGTCCTCTCCTGACGACAGCCTGATGCTCTCGAAGGGCCTTGGCCGAGTGCCTCACGAAGGGGGCGTGCGGCTTGAAACGGGCTCGCCGCACCACGGCGTGTTGCATCGCTGGATCGCAGAGGGGGCGCAACTCAATATGGACACGCCACGGGTCACCGGCATTCAGGTTGAGCCGGAAAACCCTGTTGTCGAACAGATTGGCAGCACGCAGCAGATTCGCGTGGTGGCCACCTATGCCGATGGAACTTCCAGAGATGTGACGCGAGAAGCCTTTATGGAGAGCGGCAACACGGAAGTAGCCACCAGCTCGACCACGGGTGTGCTCACGGCCGTTCGACGCGGCGAGGCGCCCGTCTTGGTGCGGTATGAGGGACGGTATGCCGCCACGACGCTCACGGTGATGGGACCTCGCGATGGTTTTGAGTGGGCGGGAGTGGAGTCGTACGGGAAGATCGACGACTTTGTGGTCGACAAGTGGCAGCGGATGAAGATCCGCCCTTCAGGTCTGTGCGACGATGCCACCTTTCTGCGGCGAGTGACACTCGATCTCACCGGCCTGCCGCCGACGGCCCAGCAGGTTCGCGAGTTTCTGGCTGATAGTCGGCCAACCCGCCAGAAGCGGGACGAGGTGGTTGATCGGCTGCTCGCGGGGCCTGAGTTTGTCGAGTACTGGACCAACAAGTGGGCCGACCTGCTGCAGGTGAACGGCAAGTTTCTTGGGGGTGAGGGGGCGGCGTCGTTCCGTTCATGGATTCGGCAGGCCGTCGAAGAGAACCGGCCCTACGACCAGTTCGCCCGCGAGGTGCTCACCAGCAGCGGGTCCAATAAGGCCAATCCGGCTGCGTCGTACTACAAAGTTCTGCGAGATCCGCAGATGATGATGGAAAACACCACCCACCTTTTCTTGGGTGTGCGATTTAACTGCAACCAGTGCCACGACCATCCCTTTGAACGTTGGACGCAGGATCAGTACTTCCAGACGGCTGCCTTCTTCGCCAAGACAAAACTGAAGAAGGCCGAGGATGCAGGGGATCAGACGATTGGCGGCACTGCAGTCGAGGGAGCCAAGCCGCTCTACGAAGAAGTGTTTGATGCGGATGGGGGCAGCATTGAGCATCCTCGAACCGGTAAACCTGTGGAGCCCGATTTCCCATACCCGTCAGCGTTCGAGGTGGCCGAAGGAGCGAGTGACCGCGAGCGATTGGCTGCGTGGATCACCTCCCCCGACAACCGCTACTTTGCCAGGAGCTATGTGAATCGGCTGTGGGGGTATCTGCTGGGCGTGGGCTTGATCGAGCCGATCGACGACATTCGCGCGGGCAATCCCCCCACGAATCCCGAACTGCTCGACTATCTCGCTCAGGACTTCATTGAGAGCGGCTTCGACGTGCGACACGTGATGCGGGCGATCTGCACGAGCCGCGCCTATCAACTCTCGGTGGAGGCAAATGAATGGAACGCCGACGACACGATTAACTACAGCCATGCCAAGCCTCGTCGCCTGCCGGCTGAGGTGCTCTACGACACGATTCACAGGGTGACCGGAGCGACATCGCAGATCCCAGGTGTGCCGGAAGGAACTCGCGCGGCGGCCTTGCCCGACGTGGGGGTCGCCACACCGGATGGTTTTCTGGCCAACCTCGGTCGACCTGTTCGTGAGTCGGCATGTGAGTGTGAGCGGTCGAGCGACCTGCAACTCGGACCGATCATGGCGCTGGTGAGTGGGCCGACCGTGGGCACCGCGATCGCCAGTGAAGCCAACCAACTTGACGAGCTCGTGCAGCAAGTTCCGGGCAACGCTTCGCTCGTTGAGGAACTGTTTGTTCGCATCCTGAACCGCCTGCCGACGGCTGCGGAGATCGACGCATTTCAACTCTCGCTCGACGAGATCGACGACGACCACGCTGGATTGGTCGATGCCCTGGCTGCTGCAGAGGGCGAGTGGGCGGTGCGACTGCCGCAACTGGAGGCCGAACAGCAGGCGGCCATCGCGGCCTCGGAACAGGCCCTCGCCGAGTTGATCGAATCGCTGAGGCCGGCTCGCGAGCAGGCTGAGAAGGAGCGGGGCGACAAGATCGCCGCGGCGGAAGCGGCGGTCAGCGACGCGAGAGCGAAGCTCGGTGAGAAAGTTCCCGAATGGGAGCAGGCGCTTGCCAGCTCGCCGGAATGGTTCCCTTTGCGTCCAAAGACCGTATCGGCCACCGGCGGGAACACGCTTGCAGTGCGCGATGACCGTTCTGTGTGGGCGACTGGTAGCAAGGAGAAGGGGATCTACGAAGTTGTGGTGGAGACACGTCTGCCACAGATCACCGGCTTCCGCTTTGAAGCCCTTTCTTCTCCGGACCTGCCCGGCGGAGGCCCGGGGCTGCCACCCAACGGCAACTTCGTGGTCACCGAGTTCGAGGTCACGGTAGCACCACTTGGCGAGGGTGAGCCTGCGTCCGTGAAGATCGCCTCCGGCAAGGCGAGCTTCACCCAAGAAAGCTTCGCGATCGAGCAGGCCTTCGATGGTGACGTAGGCAATCAGCAAGGGTGGGCGGTGCATCCGGCGACCGGAGTGCAGCATTGGGCCACCTTCACGCTCGCAGAGCCACTCGCGAATCCTGACGGCGTGCGTCTGACCTTCAAGATTCACCAGCAGCATAATGCCGAGGGGCACCGGCTGGGGGCCTTCCGGCTGTCTGCCACGTCTGCTGCCGGCCCACTGCCGCTCGGACTTCCTGAGGCCTTCGCCAGCGTGATTGCGGCTCCTGCCGAGGCACGCACCCCGGAGGCCCTCGCCCCACTGCTGGCCTTTCTTGGTAAGACCGACGGAGGTGTGCGCGAACTGGAAAAACAGGTGGCTGCAGCGAACACGCCCGTGCCTGTCGATCCCGGGATCACCGCCATCGAGCGACAGTTAGCCGAACTTCGCAAGCCGATTCAGACCGATGCGGCGCTGTTGCGGCTGCGGGAAGATGTGCAGCAAAGTGAGGCGCAACTAAGCAATCTGCGGCTCACGGCCGCCGAGGACCTCACTTGGGCATTGATCAACAGCCCAGCATTCCTGTTCAATCATTGATACGTGTGGGGACAGACGACGTTCCTCAGCACAATGGTGCTGGGGTGTCAGGCAACTCTTCAGGGGAGATAGACCGATGTTGAGTTTTCAGGGCTTTCCGGCTCGTGATCTCTGTGACCCACATCTGCAGCCAACGCGGCGGGCTTTTTTGCGAGTGGGGGCTGCCGGCAGCCTCGGCATGTCGCTGCCCAACATCTTGGGGCTGCAGGCACAGGCCTCGGCGTCGACCCTCGCGGGCGGACCCGGCTGGGGAAAGGCCAAGAGCATCATCATGGTGTATCTGCAGGGCGGGCCGAGCCACCTCGATCTGTGGGACCCCAAGGAGAACGTTCCGGACAATGTGAAGAGCGTCTTCGCTCCTATCTCCACCAAGCTGCCGGGCGTTAAGTTCACGGAAAACCTGCCCAAGCTCGCTCAGGTGAACGATCGCTTCACGATGATCCGGTCGCTGTCGTACTCACCAAATGGGCTCTTCAATCACACCGCCGCCATCTACCAGATGATGACCGGCTACACGACCGATAAGGTGAGCCCATCGGGGCAGCTCGAGCCACCGAGCCCGAAGGACTTTCCGAACTTCGGTAGCAACCTCGTGCGGCTCAAGCCAGTCGACGAGCCGATGCTGCCCTTTGTGATGCTGCCGAGGCCGCTGCAGGAATCGAACGTGGTGGGGAAGGGAGGTTCCGCTGGGTTTCTCGGCAAGGCCTTCGATCCCTACACGCTCTATCCCGACGGCGACGACATGGACATGGAGAAGATGAGCCGCATCAAGATCGACGATCTGAAACTGCGGCCCGAGGTGTTCAGCGTCCGCCTCAGGCGGCGGGCAAAACTCCGCGAACTTCTCAACGAGCAGATGCCGGTGATCAACAAGGCCGTCGAGTCGTATCAACTCGATGGCTACTACGATCAGGCGCTCTCGTTGGTGGTGAGTGGGCGAGCCCGTGATGCCTTCAACCTTGAGGCGGAGTCGGTCGC
>JBMTLP010000165.1:0-6860 GCA_049433245.1 Pirellulales bacterium | reverse complement strand
CAAGAACGCCGAGTGCCGGATTGTGGCGGTCAGCGACGCCTCAGCTGGGCTGTATCGTGGTGACGGCATCGATGTGCTTGAACTCGCCCGCTATCAGCACAGCCACGACGGTCGCATCAACGGATTTCCTGGCGCCGACGCGATCGACAACCACGAACTGCTCACGCTGGATGTCGACGTGCTGATTCCAGCCGCCCTGGGGGGCGTGTTGACGGCGGCGAACGCCGACGCCGTGCAAGCTCGCGCGATCGTCGAAGGGGCCAACGCGCCGGTTGAAGCCGACGCTGATGCGATGCTGACTGAGCGGGGCGTCATCGTGCTGCCCGACATCCTGGCAAATGCTGGTGGGGTGACGGCGAGTTGGTTTGAGTGGGTGCAAAACCGACAGCACTACCGGTGGGGGCTCGATCGGGTTCGGCAAGAACTCGATCGGATCCTAGGCGAAGGCTTCGAGCAGGTGTGGCAACTCGCCCAATCGCGGCAGGTGTCGTTGCGGACGGCCGCCTACATGCTAGGGGTCGGACGAGTGGCACGGGCCACGGTGCTGGGCGGCATGGAGTGAGCCTCCAGCCACACGTGGTTAGTGAGCCTGATCGTGAGCCTCTCCCCGATACCAATCGCCGCGGAGCCAGTCGGCGATCAACCGGATCTGGTCTTGTGACAGGGCTGCCACGCCACCCTCTGGCGAAATGCCAAAGCTCGGCATGCGGTCATTGGTGTCAGGGTAGAACCGCTCGTGGTTCGGGTCGGTGATGATGCCCATCAGCCAGTCACGGCTTCCCCAGCCGACGAGATCAGGAGCCGCACCGAGGTCAGTCTCATTCTCACCGGCATGGTGGCAACTGCCACAGCGGTCTTCGTCAGCCATCAGGGCCCTGCCCTGCTCGACCATGGTGGCATCGAGTGGTTCGTTGCTCACAACCGCCGCTTCGGCCGCAAGGGCCACGGCGACGGCCTCGATTTGGTCTGCCGACCAGGTGTCGGTGTCGGTCATGTCGTCGGTGACATACGAGACCATGTCACCTTCGGCGTGGGCCGTGTTGCCAAAATAGGCCGGCGTTGCCACCTGCTCTGCGCTGAGCAGCCCGCGTGCCCAGGCCAGCGAGCCGAAGCCGTACAGGTTTGCTGCCGATGTGGCGGCCATCGCGTTCGCAGCTTCAGCGGTGGTGGGATCGACATGCGCGTGGCAACTGTTGCAGTGCTGTGCAAAGAGGCGGGGACCCTGCGAAAGCGGATCATTACGGATCAGTTCCAAGGCTCCTCCAGGAGGGATCCGCTCAGGCCGACCGGCGAGCTCAACTGCTCGATGGGCCTCAGCTTCGGCTTGTTCTACGGCCACAAAGAAAGCCTCAGAGCGACGGATCGCCGCCACTTCGTGAGCCCGCGCATGGAAATCCGCCAGTCTCGCTTCATCGTTGCCCAACGCGGCGGCGATCTTCTCCGGGTCGTTTCCGGTTTCTTCGATCAGCTGCTCGATGTCGGCAAACGCTGCTTTGTCGGCCCAGGCTGCTGCGTAATCTTCTCGGAGCGCCATCGCCGTGAGCAGCCCCGCTCCGACCATGATCGCCAGGGTAAACAGCACGTTAAACCGGTGCCCAAGTTTCCAGCGACCGATGAACGGCATCAGAAACATCACCCCCAGCACGGCGCCCGGCACCACGATGGCACCCAAAAACTCCCCATTCGCTCCCCAGCCCTCAAACACCTTGAGGAACTGGAAAAGGAAGAGGAAGTACCACTCCGGACGCGCTGCGGCGTACGGCTGCGACGGATCGGCTGGAGCGCCGAGTTCGGCACCGAGTTCCCCCGGGACCACAGGCCGGCCTTCCAGCATTGCCCGCACGGCGGGGAGCAGGATCACTCCAAGCACCACGGCCAAAACGGCGAGCATCGCCACGACATCTTTGAGCACCTGGTCGGGCCAGAACATGCAGTCAGGCTTGGTGATCGGTTGCTTGGCGCAGAGACCGTGCTTGCGAAACAGCGTGAGGTGGATCGCCAGAAAGGCTATCAAGGTGCCCGGAAGGAAGCCCGCATGCAGCGCGAAGAAACGGGTGAGGGTATGGTGGCCATAGTCGGGGCCCCCCACCACCAGTTGCTGAAGCGCTGGGCCAACCAACGGCACGAGACCGGCGAGATTCGTCGCCACCCGCGTGGCCCAGTAGCCCTTCTGGTCCCAGGGCAGCAGATACCCGGTGAGGGCCATGCCCAGCACAAGCTTCATCAATATCAGGCCCAGCCAGAAGTTGACTTCACGTGGGGCCCGGTACGCGCCATCGATCACGACCTGCATGAGGTGCAGCGCCAGGAGCACTACCATTGCCTGGGCCATGACGTGATGCAGGCCTCGCACAAGCCAGCCACCAGCCATCTCATGCTGGATGTAGTACACGCTCTCCCAGGCGGTCTGTGCACTGGCAGAGTAGCTCGACCAGAGAACGAGGCCGGTAATGACCTGGGTGATGAAGGCAAACACGAGAGTGCTGCCCCACACGTATCGCCAGCGGGCCCCGCCCGGCACACGCTCGTAGAGTGCCTCGTGAACGAGGGCTCGGTAACCCGTGCGATCGTCAAAGAAATCAGCCAGCCGCGCGATCAGGCCACGGCGGGGAGAAGATGCGTTACTCATGGCCGGGCCACCTTTTCAGCGATGCCGGAGTAAAAGTTTTCCCACTTCACCGCCACACGCCCGCCTTGGACTTCGCATTCGAGCGCGTCCATCGTCCTCGGGCTCGGGCTCGGCGACACAATGCCGCCATCGAGCGTGAACGAACTGTTGTGGCATGGGCAGCGAAAACAACGGTCTCGTTTGTCCAGTTCGATAAAACAGCCCGCGTGCGGGCAGGTTGCCGAGAAGGCCTCCACCGTATCGGAGCCCGCTTCGCGACGCAGGTAGACGGCGCCGATCGGTTCGGCGGCGAAGCCCGTCCAGGCGTCGGTACGGTCGGCGATCACCGGAAACTGTCGAGGCAGCCCGTCATCAGGAATGCTGGCGATGTCGGTGATGGGCAGAAAGGAGGCTGCGGATGATTTGCGGCGAAGCGGATCAAGGGCCATCCAGACACCCGCTGCCACGGGGGTGAGGGTGGCCAAACCACCCCCGACCATGGCGACAACTTTGGCCAGAAAAGAGCGACGATCGTCGGTTGAAGGTGGCACAGATGATGTCATGGCTCTGCATTCCTCTCCTTGAGTCTCAACTCCTGCTCCGCACTTCGGCTGGTCAGGTCGCCGAGGCAGCGTAGTGAGTCCAGGCTGCATCCACGGCAGCCTTCACGGCAGCGAACGCCGTCTCAAACGGGCCTTGGAGTGTGGCTCCCGCTGCTGCTTTGTGTCCGCCACCACCAAAGGTTCCCGCCAGGGCGCTGCAGTCGATGGGACAGCGGCTGCGGAAACTCGCCTTCACCGTGCCGTCAGCTTGCTCGATCGCGATCGCGGCCAGCTCGGTCCCCTTCACGGTCAGCGTCTGGTTCACCAGGTCTTCGGTGTCGCTGCGAATGGCTCCGGTGGCCTGGAAATCTGATTGGGTGACCTTGCTCACAATCACCTTGCCATCGTGACTGGCTTCGGCCCCTGCGAGGGTGCGACCCACGAGATGCAGGCGTGCCAAGGTTTCCTGCTCAAAGAGCTCCTTGTAGATCTGCGTGGGGCTCGCGCCGCCATCGAGCAAACGCGACGCGACGCGAAAGGTTTCGGCAGTGGCGTTGGGAAAGCGAAACCAGCCGGTGTCGGTGGCGAGGCCAGCGAAGAGTGGCGTGGAGATCTCGGGCGTGAGGGCGACCCCCAGACGCATCAGGATTTCCGACACGATCCTTGTGGTGGCCTCTGCAGCCGTATCTTTGAACCACCGATCTGAGATGTCGTCTTCGCTGACATGATGATCGATCACGAGCACGCGGTCCCGCATTCCTGCTGCGACCTCCGCCATGCCGCCAAGCTGGGCCACCGCACTCGTGTCGAGCACGATCAGCAACTCGCGATCGGCGAGATCGGCTGCTGTGACCCCCTGCTCCAGCGACTCGATCCGTCGCGTCGGGTCGAGGCAGGCGAGGGAGGCTGGCGTGGCCTGCGCGTTGACGATCCGCACATGCCGCTCAACGCCATCTTTCTTAGAAAGGGCTTCGAGCCCGGCGGCGAGGCCGAGCTCGCTTCCAAGCGCATCGCAGTCGGGGCGGATGTGGCTGGTGAGCACAAACCGCTGCGTGCTCCGAAGAAGATTGAGGAGAGTAGCCCAGTCAAGACGCATGCGTGTGTGTATCACTAAGAGGAAGGGGTGGGTTGGCCATTGCCGATCCAGGACGAGGCTGCGTTCCAGCAGCGAGCCAGGACGAGGCTACGATCCAGTACCGAACTGGGACAAGGCTACGATCCAGCGCCGAGCCAGGACGAGGCTACGTTGCCAGCCTGCTGCACATCAGCCTTGAGTTGGGAAACGAGAGCATGTCGCGAATCAAAGCGAAGAGTCTCCCGCAGGCGTTGGAGGAAGTCAACGTGTAGGGGCTGATGGTAGAGATCACCTTGATAGCCCATCAGGTGGGCTTCGACCGAGACTGCCGTCTCGCCAAACGAAACGTTGGCACCGATATGAACTGCGGCAGGATACCGTGAGGTCGTCGGCCTTGCGGTGGCGTTGGGTGGGATCGTGGCGATCGCCGCATACACTCCAGGTGCAGGCAGCAGGGTGTTGATGTTGGCCAGATTGGCCGTGGGGAAGCCGAGCGTGCGACCGCGCTGCGCCCCTTGAACCACCTGCCCTGTCAGGCGATACGGAGCTGTGAGGATCGCAGCCGCAGCAGCCACGTCACCTGTCGCGATCAGGTTGCGAACGCGCGAACTGGAGACCACGCCATCACCTGCGTGAACCGCCTGTACCACATCAAAAGCAAGTCCGTGGCACTCGCAGAGCGAGGTGAGCGCAGCCACGTCGCCCTCTCGGCCTTTGCCAAAACGGAAATCGGTACCCTCGACGAGCCCGACCGCTCCGAGCCGCTGCTGCAGCACCTGGTCGAAGAACGCAGTAGCCGAGAGTTGGACCAAGGCCGGCACCAACGGCTGAACAACCACCCGATCGATGCCCAGGTGTAAGAGCAGTTCCGCTCGCCGCGGTGCGGTCGTCAGGGGAGCGGGAGCGTTGCCCGGTCGCACGAGCGTGGCCGGGTGTGGGTCGAACGTAAACGCGACCGATGCTGCGGAGAGGCGAGCAGCCATCTCCTGAAGCCGTGTGAGGATGGCAGCATGGCCCAGGTGCACGCCGTCGAAGTTCCCGACCGAGACAACCGTTCGAGGCGGCACCGCATCCGACCCAGGTGACCTCGCCGCCTCCACCGCACTGCCGGCGCAGACGATTTCACCCGCAGGGCCGCGATAATAGGCAATCGGATGAGGGATCTCAGGAAGACCGCGTGAAGACATCGGTTGAAGATTGGGCCGCGAGGTTCCGATGGAAAAAGTCGCCGGAGGCTATCATGGCGAGGAGCCGGCCACCACCGTAGCGGGAACTGATGTGGGCATGGAAACGAACCAGCAGAAGTTTCTCTCCGCCGACCTGTCGGGCCGCCTAGCAGCCATCGACATCGGTTCGAACAGCGTCAGGCTGATCGTTGCCGAAGCCGTTCGGGGGGGAAACTACCGCATTCTCGATGAAGAGCGGGAGCCGACGCGGCTGGGACGCTCGGTTGGGCGAAATGGCAACCTCGACGATGCGTCGATGGAGCAAACGCTTGCGGCCTTGAAGACGTTCAAGCAAATCGCGTCTGGTTTTCAGGCCGAGCCACTGCGGGTGATTGCCACCTGCGCGATCCGAGAGGCGGGCAACGGCCCCGATTTTTGTCGACGCATCCATGAGGAAACCGGCCTCGACGTGCAGGTGATCTCGGGCGATCAGGAGGCACGATATGCCTTCTCAAGTGTGCAACACTCGTTTGACCTCTCCAACAAGAACGTGATCGTGGCCGACATCGGTGGTGGCAGCACCGAGATCGTGTTTGCCACGGGAGAGATGATCGAAGAGATCTACTCGACCCCCCTCGGTGCGGTGCGTCTGACAGAGCAGTTTGCGTATGACGAGGCAACTGACGATCCGCTCGAGGTCTTTCTTCGCCTCGAGAAAGAGATCGTGAACTGTCTCAAGCGAAAGGCCGATCGGCCTCCCTTCGCGCCTCATTTCATGGTCGGCTGCGGAGGCACGTTCACCACGCTTGCGGATCTGTTGCTCGCACAACGGCGGGGCAGCGATCGACAGGTGGCGGGTTTCCGCGCATCGCACGCTGAGGTGCGGCATCTGCTCGATCGACTGAGGAAAATGCCGGTGCGGAGCCGTCGTTCGCTGCCTGGCATGACTCCTGATCGGGCCGACATCATCGTGGCAGGCATCGCGATCATCGACGCGATGATGAAGCGGTTTCGCGTGAACTCGCTCGTCGTGCATACGCGAGGTGTGCGAGATGGCCTACTGCGAGAAATGATTCAGGAGTCGAGTGATGGCAGTGCGACGATCACCGAAGCGCGGAACGCTGCTGTCGACTCGTTCGCCGATGCGTGCTCAGGTGAGGCGGAGCATGGTCGGCAGGTGGCGTTTCTTGCCGGAAGGATCTTCGAAGACCTTCGCGAGCGGTTTGAGATGCCCGAGGCGGATCGGCAACTGCTTGAGATCGCGGCCCGGCTGCAAGACGTGGGCTATGTCATCAGTTACGAACAGCACCACAAACACAGTTACCACCTGATTCGCAACAGCCAGCTTCCCGGGATGCGGCAACACGATCTCGAACTGATCGCCAATGTGGCCCGGTATCATCGGGGCTCTTCGCCGAAGCGAAAGCACGAGGGCTTTCGCAGGCTCTCGTCGTTTGAGCAGAAGCGGG
>JBMTLP010000164.1:0-6908 GCA_049433245.1 Pirellulales bacterium | reverse complement strand
GATTTCGCCACACCTTCCTTTGTGACACCCTCGTCCGCCTGGGCTTGCTTCAGTCGAAAGTAGTCCCCCAGAGAAAGTCCAAGACCTCCCAGCGCACCGACTGTGAGGAAACCTCGCCTGCCCCAATCGACTCGAAGGTTTGCCATTGTGAACGACTCTCCGGATATGAAAACGCAGAACTGTTGATTGAACGACCGTGAGATCCGAAACTGTCGACAGAGTTTAGCACCTGGGGCTGGGCAGCGACAAATGTGGTCCGCCTCCTCCGGGCCTGCGAAACGACGCAAGATGTTGCGATTCCACGGGTTGTGCGGGCCGCCGCAGCCCCCAGCCGAGCCGGCGACCGTGGTTCGGCGGCTGCGGGGGGTGGTCGGTACACTCGAGTGGAGTTGGGGAAACGCGTGGCCCGGGGGCCTAGGGGACATGGCACGACAAAAACTGCGGGACGGGCACACGCACGCTGGTGCGAAGCCGTGGCAGCACCCGTCGCTCGCCAGGCGGGAGGCCCTGCAAGTAGGCGCGATCGGGCTGCTCGGCTTGGGGATGAACCATCTGGCCGGCTTGCGAGAGTTGCGTGCTGACGACACATCCGCGGGCTCCCGTCCTGCACGCCGGGCGAAGAACTGCATCTTCATTTTCCTCTCGGGTGGCCTTGCCCAACACGAGAGCTTCGACATGAAGCCAGATGCACCGAGCGACGTGCGTGGAGAGTTTCAGCCCATTTCGACGGCGACGACGGGGTTGCAGATCTGCGAGCACCTCCCGCTGCTCGCGGCTCGCAGCAACCAGTGGGCTCTCTGCCGCTCCCTCACTCACAGTTCGAACGAACACTCCGCCGGCCATCACATGATGCTCACGGGCCGGTCCGAGCTCCCGCGGGGTTTTCAGCCGAACGCCCCGTCACGCGGCGATGCACCGTCAATCGCTGCGGTTGCTGGTCGTGCGATCGCGGAACTCGGTAAACGAGCTGTCACGAATCTGCCTCCGGCAGCCGTCCTTCCGGAGTTGCTGATCCACAACTCAGGGCGTGTGATTCCAGGTCAGCATGCCGGTGTCATGGGGCCGGCGTTTGATCCATGGATGGTGACCGCCTCCCCGTTTGCGGCGAAGTCGTACGGGGCCTACCCCACCTACAGTTTCGATCATCAGCAGCGCGGCGACGCAGACGATCGCGTGTTTCAAGCCCCGCAGTTGAGCGTGCCGCAGGGTCTTGGTCTCCGCGAGCTCCATGGTCGGCTGGAATTGCTCCGCACGCTGGAGCAGCAGCGACGCCAGCTCGACACATTTGCGGAAACACAGCAGTTCGATCGGCATCGCCAGACTGCAGTCGATCTGCTCGCCGATGATGCTGTGCATCGGGCGCTCAACGTCACGCAGGCCGAAGATTCAGCCCTCGACCGCTATGGCCGCAATTCCTTCGGTTGGTCACTCTTGATGGCACGGCGGCTGGTGAGCGCTGGCGTGCGGCTGGTGCAGGTCAACCTCGGCAATGATGAAACCTGGGACACTCACGGCAACGCGTTCCCACACCTCAAAGACAAACTGCTGCCGCCAACAGACCTGGCGGTGTCGGCGCTCCTCGACGATCTCGCCGCCACGGGGGAACTTGATGAGACGCTCGTGGTGATGGCGAGTGAGTTTGGCCGCACGCCCAAGATTACGCTTCTTGAGAAGCACTACGCGCTGCCCGGACGCGATCACTGGGGCGCTGTGCAGAGCGTATGGTTCGCCGGCGGAGGCGTGCGTGGTGGCACGGTCGTTGGCGCTTCTGATCGCCAAGGTGCCTACCCGCTCGACCAGCCTGTCACCCCAGAAAACTTCGCCGCCACGATCTATTCCGCACTCGACATTCCTTCCACCGCGGTCTGGAGGGACGCGGAAAACCGTCCCCATCAGATCTATCACGGCCAACCGATCGACGGCCTCACCTGAGCTGCTGCCATGCTTGCCCCACTCCACGTTCCCACTTGGTCTCCCCCTGCAGGTCGCCAACACGCACCTCGCATCACTCGCTCGCGGCAATGGCTCGTGCTCGTGATCGCCGTGGTGGCGTCAGGCGTCGTGTCGCGAAGCCTTGCCCAGAGCGTGGCCGACGTGTCGCCACGGACTGCCGCCGCCGGCGCAACCACACAACTCACGGTCACAGGTGCCGACCTTGCAAGCGGGCTTCGTGCTGCCGTCAGCGATGGCACGGTCACGGTCGATGAGGTGACGGCAGAGCGAGCCGTGGTCTCCGTCACCCTGCCTGCAGATGTGGCTGGCAGCCTGGGGCTCTGGCTGTTTACCGCAGCCGGGCCGGTCGATCCGATTCCGCTGATGATCGATGCGCTGCCGAACATCGTCGACAACGGTGCCAACCACAGCCAGGAGGTCGCGCAGGCTGTCGACGTTCCCTGCTGCGTTGATGGTGTTGCAGACGGCCCGCAGGCCGACTGGTATCGCTTTCACGCGGCAGCGGGACAGCGGGTGGCTTTTGAGGTGCTCACGCAGGCACTCGGATCATCGATGGATCCTGTGCTCGTGCTCCGTGATGCGACCGGCCGGCAGATCGCGTTTGCTGACGACTCACCCACGGGGCCTGAGTGCCAGTTCGAGCAGGTGTTTGAGCAGGATGGGGACTATCTGCTCGAGGTCCGCGAGAACCGCAACGCGGCTGGTGGCCGCTACCACCTCAGACTCGGCGACTTCCCGCTCGAGGTGACTTGCCATCCGCTGGCCGTGCAGCGTGGAACGTCAACCCGACTGGAGTTTCGCTCGCTGCAGTCACCGCAAGCGGTGATCGACAGCGTGGAGCATGCCGTGGCGGCTGATGAGCGACGCTCCCACGTGAGCATCCCCCTCCCGCACCACAGCGCTGCGGGCAGTCGCGTGGTGCTCAGCGATACCCCCGTGCTCCGAGAGGAAGACGTGGTAGACGCGATTGAGGGGCCAGTCGGCGTCAGCGGTCGGCTGTCGACCGCCGGCGAAGTCGATCGCTACCCGCTCGTAGCGAGAGCAGGCGAACCGCTGCGGATTCGCTCTCATACCCGCAGCCTCCACTGCCCCACACTCGCGGAGTTGCGACTGATCGCTGCGGACGGCACGACCCTCGCCAGCACCACGCCCAACGAGAGCGACGAATGGCTGCTGGAGGCCACACCGTCGGCGGATGGCTCCGTGGAGTTGCAGGTTCGCGATCTCCTCGGCCGAGGCGGCCACGGATTTGGCTATTACCTGGACATCGGCCGCGGCCCTGCGTTTACCGTGTCTCTCGCTGGCGACGCCAGTTCCCGACACGCTTTTGCGATCGAGCCAGGCCAGGGTGCGACGCTGATCCCGCTGGCCATCGGGCGTCAGGGATATGACGGCCCGATCGAGTTGGCCCTCTCACCGGCGGTCAACGGGCTGAATCTGATCGACGCTGTGGTTCCTGCGGCCGCCAAGGAGCATCGGGTCCTCGTGCGCGCGACGGCTGGGTGGGATCCGGCGTCGCAAGCCGTGATTCGTCTCACGGCAAGGCCCGCCGCCGCCGACCAGCCACCGGTCGTGGTTGGCAGCCTGAGTGTGCAGCGGGCCCGTGAGCCGCGGGTGCCCTTCCCAGCAGCCTGGCGGGATGGCGCAATTGCTGCCGGTGGAGTGGCTGGTTCGGACCCCTTTTTCGCATTTGAACCACCGACGGAAACGACGTTCGCGCGTCCAGCCCAAGCACACGCCGCCAGCCTGACCCTCAAGCGGCTCGTCGAGGGCTTTCAGGGCAATGTCACCCTCGTGAGCAGCGGTCTCCCAGAAGGCTGGTCCTTGGCCGCCCAGGTTGAGAAAGACACCTACAACGCAACCCTCACTCGCGGCGATGCGCACGACGAGCCCGAGCGGGTCACGATCACGGCGTATGGAGAGCATGCGGGACGGGGTCGACTCGCCACCGTGGATTTGCCTGTCACCTGGCTCGATCCCGTCGCCGTCAGTGCTCTACCCGCGACGCCGTGGGTGGCTGGCTGCAGCAATGAACTCATTTTAAAACTCGACCGCAGCGGCGGCGATCCACAGCCGGTCACGCTCACGTTCAGCGGGCTGCCGGAGGGAGCGCCAGTTCCTGAGCCAGTGACGTTTGCGGCCGACCAGCAGCAGGCAACCGTGGTGGTGGCTGTGCCCGCAACCGCGACGACGGGCTCGCTCGCCTTGCACTACGACGCGGCGAGTGTGTTCCACGGCCACCCGCTGCGGCTCCAGGGCACTCTGCCGCCGCCGGAAGTGATTCCCGTTCCGCATCGCCTCGAGGTCTTCCCAACCGCGATCGAACTGGCGAGCAGGTCCGACACGCAGCAGCTCGTGGTCACGGGCTACGACGCCGATGGAAATGTTCGCGACTGGACTCGCGATGTGACCATCGTGGCGACACACCCTGAGTTCGTGGACGTGGTTGGCAGTACGGTCCGCGGCATCCAGGACGGTCAGACCGAGCTCGTGATTACGGTGGGGGATCTGCGGCAGGTGGTGCCCATCGGTGTCACCGGCAGCAGCGTCGATCGCCCCGTGGCCTTTGAAAGCGAAGTGCTGGTCGCGCTCTCCAAGCAGAACTGCAGTTCGGGTGCCTGCCACGGTTCACCGAGTGGCAAGGGCTTGTTTCGGCTGTCGCTGCGAGGCTTTGATGCCACCCTCGATGAGCTGACGCTGATCCGCGAAGACTTTGGCCGACGCATCAACACCTTTGATCCAGAGGCGAGCCTGCTGCTTGCCAAGCCGCTGATGCAGGTCAGCCACGGCGGTGGCAAGCAACTCCACGAGGAAGACGCCGCCTACCTCGTGCTGCGGCGGTGGATCGCTGAAGGCGGAAGGACAGATCCGCCCGAAACGCCCCGCTGTGTTGGCCTTGAACTGCACCCCGACAGCCAGCGGGTCATGGCCTTGTCGGGGGGCGGGCAGCAGGTCGCGGTGACCGCACGCTTCTCCGATGGGACCCGGCGTGACGTGACGGCACTGGCTGCCTACGAGAGTTCCAACACCTCCGTCGCCACCATCAACACCGATGGCATGGTCACTCCGCAGACCCGCGGTGAGACCGTGATCCTGGCCCGCTTCCTCGAGCACATCGAGTCGGTGCCACTCACTTTCCTCGATCCAGATCCAGCGTTCGTCTGGGAGGCTCTCCCTCCGCACAACTTTGTCGACGAACTGGTCGACGACAAACTGCGACTTCTGGAGCACACCCCATCTTCCCTGTGCAGCGACGACGAATTTCTCAGGCGTGTCTATCTCGATGTGATTGGGATGCTCCCAACCGTTGAAGAGTCGCGGGCGTTTCTCGCCGATACCTCGCCGCAGAAGCGAGCCGACCTCATCGACACGCTGCTGGAACGCGACGAATACGCCTCGTACCAGGCGCTGAAGTGGGGTGACATCCTGCGGATGACGGCCAAGGCCGTGGGCGACGACGGCGTCTACAAGTACCACCGGTGGGTAGAAGATGCGTTTCGCACCAACATGCCCTACGACGCCTTCGCCCGCGCGATCTTGGCCGCCGAGGGGAGCACGCTCGGCAACCCTCCTGCCAACTTCTACCGGGCGGCGGCAACCTCCACCGACTGCGTGGAAACGGTCTCGCAGGTGTTTCTCGGCGCTCGGCTGCAGTGCGCCAAGTGCCACAACCACCCCTTTGAGAAGTGGACGCAAGACAACTACTACGGGCTGGCAGCCTTCTTTGAACCCGTACAGCGGCGAACCACACAGCGTCCGGGCGAGATGTTTATCTACACGGCCGCCGGCAGTGGCGTGATTCAGCCAAGAACGGGGGAACGGATGAAGCCGTGGCTGCCCGGCGAGGGAAGCCTCGAATTGGCGGCCACTGAGGATGGCCGCAGCCGACTCGTCGACTGGCTCGTCAGCCCAGAGAATCCCTTCTTCGCCCGGATCGAAGCCAACCGCATCTGGAGTGGCTGTTTTGCCCGCGGCATTGTGGAACCGATTGACGATTTCCGCGACTCCAATCCGCCTGCCAATGGCCCCCTGCTCGACGCACTTACCCACGCGTTCGTGGAGAGCGGCTATGACCGCAAGGCGTTACTGAAGTTGATCCTCTCGAGCCGCACCTATCAGGCGAGCGTTCGCACCACCGTGACCAACAGCAGCGACAACCGCTTGTTCTCCCACCAAACGCCGCGGCTCTTGGAGGCCGAACAGCTGCTCGATGCGATAGGGCAGGTTACCGGTGTGGCCGACACGTTCGCCGGGCTACCTACAACGACCAAAGCGACTCAACTCCCGGCACCAGACCTCACCGATGTGCCATTTTTGGAAATCTTTGGGCAACCGCAGAGGAGCACCGTATGCGCCTGTGAACGCACCGGAGATTCCAACCTGGGCATGGCGATTGCCATGTTCAACGGCGAGATGATGCACTCGAAGCTTGCGAACGAGTCGAACCGCTTTCGCCAAGGTCTCGCGAAGGGGAGGCCCGTCGTGGAACTGATCGACGAACTCTATCTCGCTGCGCTCTGCCGACTTCCCGAGGAGACTGAGCGGAACGCGGCCGCAGCCCACGTGGCCACCCGTGAATCCCCGGCAGACGGGTTGGAGGATGTCTGCTGGGCCTTGCTCAATACCGATGAGTTCCTCTTTCAACACTGATCGCCGGGATCAGCGTCTGAGATCCTGGCCCACCTGCGAACCGAGCCATGTTTTATTGTCGCCGCTTGAACGCCCGTAGACTCCTCGCCACCGGCTCCCTGCTGGCTACTTCGTTCGCGCTCGTCACGGCCATCGCTGAAGAGCCGGCTGCAGTGAGTTTCTCACGAGAGGTCGCGCCACTGCTCAAAGAGCACTGCCTGGCGTGTCACAATCCCCGCAAGGCAGAGGGGGGCTACCGGGTCGATACCTTCCGTGCCCTCGCGTCGGCCGGCGATTCAGGGCTCGCCCCAATCGCCGGTGACGAT
>JBMTLP010000163.1:0-6926 GCA_049433245.1 Pirellulales bacterium | reverse complement strand
CGCACCTCAACAAAAACCACCGTACGGTCGTCTAGAGCGATGATGTCGAGGTCGCCCCGCAGCACCCGCTCGCGTCGCGCGACGATCCTGTAGCCAAGCTTTTCCAGGTAGCCGGCTGCGAGATCTTCGCCATGCCTGCCGAGGTCATGGCGAGGGTCGGCAGGTCGAGGCCTGCCAAACCATCGCCGACCTGCGGCAGCCACGACTACGAGCTCCGCTTCTTCGCACGGCCACGCAGCTTGCCGCTCGCCTTGGGAGCGGCTTCGGCGTCAGCAGCCACTTCAACGCGACGCTCGCGGAGCTTGACCGCCTTACCAACACGATCGCGAAGGTAATAGAGCTTCGCCCGACGGGTGACGCCCGAACGCTTCACCTCAACCTTCGCCACCTTGGGCGAATGCACGGGGAACTTCCTCTCCACACCCTCACCGGCAACGATCCGCCGCACCGTGAAGGTTTCGCGGCTTCCCGATCCACTCATGGCGATGACCACGCCATTGAAGATCTGGATACGCTCCTTCTCTCCTTCGAGAATCCGCGTGTGGACATCGACGGTATCGCCGACCTCGAACACCGGCTTCTCACTCTCACTCTTGAGGCTCGAGGCCTCGACATCGGCAAGCAGCTGCTGGCTCACGGGAAGCTCCTTAAAACTAAGCTCTCAGCGGGGCGTATCGCCCACTGAGGATGCGTGGGAAATGGTCTGGGGCGCGTGTGTTCCACACACTTGAACAGAGTGACACGCAGCACGTCGACGTGTCGCTTCGACCGCTCGCTCGCGCCGCCACCGCCGGATGACCGCATGATCACCAGAGAGCAGCACCTCGGGAACGGACATGCCACGAAACTCTCGTGGCCTCGTGTATTGTGGCCCTTCAATGAGCCTATCTTCGCCTGAAAACGAATCGTCTCGCGGGCTCTCCGCGTCACCAAGGACGCCCGGCACCAGCCTGCTTACCGCGTCAATCACGGTCATGGCGGCAACCTCACCACCCGAGAGCACGAAATCACCGAGGGAGATCTCGTCGGGCTGCAGAATCGCACGAATCCGGTCATCGAACCCTTCGTAACGACCGCACAGGAGCACCAAACGATCCTTTGAGGCCAACTCCTCAACGACTTGCTGCGTGAGCGGGCGACCACCGGGGGTCAGCATCACGAGATGCCCCGGAGCGGCGACCCCGTCTGAGATAGGCTGAGACTGAACCTGCTCTACGCACGACACGACCGGCCCTGGCATCAAGAGCATGCCTGGCCCACCCCCGAACGGACGATCATCAACCTGGCGATGCACACCCTCTGCAAAGTCGCGGATATTCGTCAGCCGGACGTCGAGCAACCCACGACGGCGCGCAGCCCCAAGAAGGCTTCCTTCAAGGAAACTCTCGAACAGTTCGGGAAACAGCGTTAGGACGTCTATCCGCATGTCGCATCAATGGCAAGCCGGGCACCATGCGCGTTGCACCTCCCGGCAGGCTGCCGTGATGCCAACGCTCATGCACCCTCAACCCGGGGTGATCACTCCGACTTTTCAGCGTCTGCTTCGGCGGCGGGTGCTTCAGCAGCGGCCACTTCAGCAGCGGGCGCTTCAGCCACTTCCGCGGCGGGTGCGTCGGCTGCAGGCGTTTCCGTTGCGGGAGCCTCGGCCACAGCTTCCGCTGGTGCCTCGGGGGCCTTTTCCTCCGGCACAAACACCGGCTCACCAGCTTCAGGAATGAGCCGAGGCATCGCGAGACGAGCCCGGGCCTGCTCCATCTGCTTGAGATGGGTGCCATTGAGACCGTACTTCTTGATCAGCACACCGACCTTTGGAGAAGGCTGAGCACCGACGGAAAGCCAGTAGGCCACTCGGTCCCCCTTCAGCGCACACCGGGCATCCGTTTCCGGCACGGAAGGATCGTAGGTACCAAGTTCCTCGATCACGCGGCCATCCCGCGGGCTCTTCCGATCAGTCGCACAAATCCTGAAAAACGCGCGATGGGTGCGACCCATTCGCTTCATCCGAATCACCACGGCCACAGCGGTTGCTCCTACGCCTAACTCGTTCTTTGCAGAACCCTGAAAAACTTGTCGTCAACACGATGCCGAACCGCCCAGTCGAAACCCAGGCACGACAACCTGTGCGGGTCTCTCTGGTACGGCGAACTCGAGCGGACCGAGCCGCGATCGCGCACCAATGTGCCCGCGGTGGCTGGTTCCGCAGGAGCACAGGGCGCGATTCGGCGGAATATCGACCGATTCGCTGTCAAGGCAAGACCACTAGCCTACACGCTCCCAGCCCAAACCCAAGGGGCACCCCGCCGGATTACCAATAGCCGCAGCCGCAGCCCCCGCTCTGGGTCAGTCCCGAGTCTGCCGTTTCCGCCGCCGAGCGTCTTTTTCTCGCTGTTTTTTCTGTTTTTTTCGTTCATCCGCGGTCAGACGCCGGCCGGTGTCACCTTTCGGCTTTCCCATCCTGGCGTTGGGGTTGGCGATCCCACTTTGCAGCTGCTGCAGCTGTTTCATACGGTCCCGCGTGCCCAGACCGGCCATGCCCTTCATCATCGAGGCCATGCCGTCAAACTGCTTGACGAGATCGTTGACCTCCTGCGGCTCGACCCCGGCACCCCGGGCGATTCGTCGCCTCCGCGATTGATCAATCACCCGCGACGGGTTCCGCCGTTCATCAGCCGTCATCGCGTTGATGATCCCGAACAGCCGGTCCATATCGCGGTCGAGGTCGGCGGTGTCGAGCATCTGCTTGATGCCCCCCATGCCCGGAATCATCCCGAGCACCTTCCCCATCGGGCCGAGTCGCCGGGTCTGCAGGAGCATGTTTTTAAAGTCTTCGAGGGTAAACTCCCCTGCGCGGAGCCGCTCCTCCTGCCTCTTCATCTCGTCCTGATCGAACTTCCGCTGCGCCTCCTCGACGAGCGAAACCACGTCGCCCATCCCCAGGATGCGACCCGCCATGCGGTCTGGATGGAAGTCTTCGAGAGCCTCGATCTGCTCGCCAGTGCCGATGAACTTGATCGGCACGCCGGTGACATGTTTCACCGAGAGCGCCGCACCACCGCGGGCGTCGCCGTCGAGTTTGGTCATGATCACGCCATCAAGCTCCAAGGCGTCGTTAAACGCCTTCGCACTCGAGACGGCATCCTGGCCGGTCATCGCATCGACCACGAGGAAGACCTGGTCTGGACCCACGGTGCGATCGATTTTGGCGAGCTCCGCCATCAGCTCTTCGTCGATCGAAAGCCGGCCAGCGGTATCGAGGATCACGACCCCGATGCCCTCTTGCTTGGCCCGAGCCACGCCCGCCTGGCAGACGGCGACAGGATCGGAAACGCCATCGGGGGTGTGCACCGGCACGTTCAGTTGCCGTCCAAGCACTGCCAACTGCTCGATGGCGGCTGGTCGCTGCAAGTCGGCCGCGACGAGCATCACGCCCCGCCCCTGCTGCTTGATTTTCTTCGCAAGCTTGGCGGTGGAGGTGGTTTTCCCGGAGCCCTGGAGCCCGCAAAGCATCAGGATCGTGGGCCGTCCCTGTTGAAAGTGGATCGTGTGATCCACCGGCCCCATCAGGTTGACGAGCTCCTGGTGCACCACACCGATGAGCTGTTGAGCCGGGTCGAGCGAGGCAAGCACCTTCTCGCCAATCGCCTCAGCGGTCACGCGTTCGAGAAATGCCTCGACAACGTCGTAGGCGACGTCCGCCTCAAGCAGGGCGGTACGAACGAGCGCCAAACCCTCCCGCATGTTGCTCTCGGTGAGCTTTCCGCGGCCGCGAAGGCTGTTGAGGGCGGACGAGAGCGAGGAGGAAAGCGAGTCGAACATCAATCATCTCCAGGAAGCAGGCAGTTCATCCCGGAGTATACGACCAGCCGATCGGCGGAAAGAGCGCCGCGAGTCCGGCCGGTGACAGGCCGCTCTCACTCAGACGCGGCACGCAGTGCACCGCAGTTTCTGAGGCGTGGCCGGCAGGAGCGGCCAATCACCGGACGGGCTCGCGGCTGCCGGCCTTACTCCACGACAATCGTTTCCGTCGCACAGTCGGAACATTCCATTCCAACAGGGCTGCAGACCGGCCCACATGCGGGCCCGCACGCAGGAGCGGATTCGCACCAGCCCGAGTTGCAGGGCGAGCCAAACTCCATGAACGACGGCCTGCGGCAGCTGCTCCCAAGACAGTTGCAACCGCTTGCAGTCACCGCGACCGCCAGCATCATCAAATACGACACAATCCGCGACATCGTCGGCTTCTCCTCGCCAAGACAGTCCGCGTCGCTGGTTGACGATACGTCATCCATGACTGCGGCGAGAAACCGTAACCCACCCAGGAGTTCCAGGCGGCATTCGTGCTGCCTTTTTTTCCACGTCCTCCAGCACCTCGGCGCGGCTGCACGGATCGTGGCGAAAATAGCGTCTGCGGTGTGTTTGCGAGCGATGAAAATGCCGTCGCACTTTGCCTAAGCCATAAACCTTGCGTGCTACGATTCTCGCAGATGCAGCGAAGCCAACCCGCCTTCGCCTGCAGATCTCCTCGTATTTCTTTTCTTACGGTTTTTGGAGTCACGTCGCGATGCGGCAGCCGGCCGTTCATCTCAGACACGTTTTCTTCGCTGGCATGCGAGGCATGCTCGCGATGTGGACTGGCTTGGTCCTCTTCGTCGTCACCGTCTCAGCCAACGAGCAAGATGTGTGGGTGGTCAGCACCCGACACCTTGGGAGCACCTGCGCAATCTCGGAATCCGCTGCGTTTGCTGTGGAGCACCTTGTCGACGACGACTGTGGCCGGAAACATTGGCGGTCCGCACCGCTCAGCGAGTTGCTCGATGACCCGAGTCGACCGCTGGTGGTCTTCATCCACGGCAACCGATACGACACGGCGTCGGCAAAGCAGCAGGGGCGTCTTCTCGCACATCGTCTGAGCTGCTTCTCAACAACACCTGTTGGGGCACGCACGGTGGTCTTTTCATGGCCCAGCCAGAAACAGGGCTGTTTGCTCGCCGATGGCCGCACGAAGTACCAACGTTGCTACAGCGATGGTCACTACCTGGCGTCGTTCCTTTCCCGTGTGGATCCGAATCAGCCCATCGCCGTTGTCGGCTACAGCTTTGGCGCTCTGATCACCCTCGAGGCCTTCGACGACCTCTGCGCGATCGACGGGAAGCCGCTCCCATGCAACGCCACATCACTGGCGTGTCGTCCCGGACCGCTGCACGTGGTGCTGGTTGCCCCTGCCGTCCGCAGCGACGCACTCGCACCGTGCGGCCCTTACCGTGATGCACTGGCATGCTTCGATCGGTTGACCTTAATCATCAACTCCCGCGACGAAGCCCTGCGATTCTTTCCGCTGCTCGACGAGCGAGTCGATACGCCAGCCCTCGGCTACGTTGGCATGCCACGCCGCTGGGTATCAACGGAAACGGCATTCCGCAGCGTTGACGCTACCTCGATCGTCGGGAGGCGACACAGCCTGACGGGGTATCTCGACTCCTCCACCCTGTCAGCTTTCATCGTCAGCGGTGTGATGACTGGCTTATAGCGGGGCGTGGCAAGGAGCTCTCCACGACGCTGGCCACATCCTGGCTTTCAGGCCGCGCGGCGAATGTCGCTCGACGCAGCAGACCTGAGCCGGGCGTGCACCATGCGACGCGCCACGTTCGGCATGGCGACGGTGGCTTGCCAGCCAAGTTTGGCGGCGGCCTTGGCTGGATCTGCTCGGCCAGAGGCTATTTCTGTGGGTCGCCTCAGCGATGGGTCGTGCATCACATGGTCGCGCCAGTTGAGTTCGACGGCCGCAAACGCCTCAGCCACAAACGCCTCCAGCGTGAATGATTGGCCTGTTGCGATGACATAGTCCTCGGGCTGATCCGCAGCGAGCATGCGCTGCATGGCAACCACATACTCAGGCGCCCACCCCCAATCGCGGGCGATCGAGAGATCGCCAAGCGACAACATGTTCTGTTGTCCTGAAGCGATGCGGCAAGCCGCAGCCACGACCTTCTGCGTGACGAACCGCTCTGGCCGCAACGGGCTCTCGTGATTGAAGAGAATCCCTGTGGCAGCGTGGATGCCGTAGGCATCGCGATACTGGGCCACTTGCCAAAAGCTCGTCGCCTTGGCGATCGCATATGGGCTACACGGCCGGAGGATGGTCTCCTCATTGGCAGGCTCACCCCGCGTGTTGCCAAACATCTCTGAGCTGCCGGCGTTGTAGAGCCGGATGGGCCGGTTGAGCATGCGAATCGTCTCGAGGAGATTCACTGTGCCGACGATGATGCTTTCAAAAGTCTCTACAGGCTGCTCAAACGACAGCCCGACCGATGTCTGGCCAGCGAGGTTGTAAATCTCGCACGGCTCCACCCGACTCACGACCTGCATGGTGGAACGAAAATCGACGAGCGACATCGAGACCACATCCACGGATTCGCGAATCCCCAGTCTCGTCAGCCCTTCAAACCGACTGGCCGCCGCATCCCGGCTCGTGCCCACGACTCGGTATCCCAGACCCAGGAGATGCTCCGCGAGATAACTGCCATCCTGGCCGGCGATGCCGACAATCAACGCTGTCCGTCGCCTCGCCTCAGCACTCATCGCACGCCACCTTCCATCCGGGAACCGCTCCGCGCGGGTGTCGGCGAGGACGCTAGCAAACTCCCCCCGACTGCCAAACGCCAGAAACGCCGCGAGCTTTCGCCGATCGCCAGGCCACTCGGCGAGATGGCTGGCGTGGCACCGCTGCGGCGTGGCGACGGCAAAAGTCTCGTCGTCGGGCAGCAGCTGCCCGAAAACTCCTCGAGCTTTCGCCGATCACCAGGCCTCCGCTACTCCGTCAATCCCAGGCCGCAGACAGACGCCGAAGGCGGCTGACAGGCCGCACCTCAAACTTCAGCGAGGGGCGAGCCCGGGCCGAATGAGCCGGCCTTGCAGTCGAGCGCAGC
>JBMTLP010000162.1:0-6928 GCA_049433245.1 Pirellulales bacterium | reverse complement strand
CCACGCTGCCAGTTCGTCCTGAGCCAGTTCCGATGGAACCGGAGATTCGCCGTGGGCGATGGCCGCTTTTGCGGCCTCTGGATCCGCCGCATACCGCTCCCGATGCCCGCCGAGAACGTCGGTCACGATCGCCGCTTCCTCAGCCAGAGGTGGCCGAGCCAGCACCGAGCGGAACAGCCAGTCCACCCGTGCCCCATCGTCAGTTCCACCTTCGGTGAGGGTTCTCGCCGCGAGGGCCCGAGCGGCCTCGATGTGCTGCGTGTCGTTCATCAACTGCAGCGCTTGCAACGGGGTGTTGCTCCGCTCGCGACGACCGCAAAACTGCTCCCGATTGGGCGCGTCGAACGTGGTCATGAACGGCGGAGGCGCGGTCCGCTTGAGAAAGACGTAGAGGCTGCGGCGATAGAGCGCGTCGCCGGCGTCCTGGACATACGTCTGCGTGTTTGAGCCCGCAAAACCCACCGGCTCCCAGATGTTTGGCGGTTGATAGGGACGCGTGCCACGGCCTCCCATCGTTTCCACCAGCAACCCAGAGAGCGCAAGGGCGTTGTCACGAATCTGTTCGGCGTCGAGCCGGAAGCGTGGACCACGGACGAGCAGCCGATTCTCGGGATCCGCCACAATCTGTTCCGGCTTCGCCTCGCTCGACCTGCGGAACGCACGACTCGTCACCAGCAACCGCACCATGTGCCGGGTATCCCAGCCGCTCTCCCGATACTCCATCGCCAGCCAATCCAGGAGCGCGGGATGGCTGGGAGGTTCCCCCTGCATGCCGAAGTCGTCGCTCGTCTTCACGAGGCCGATGCCGAAGAACTGCTGCCAAAGTCGATTGGCAGCCACGCGAGCTGTCAGTGGCTGCTCCGGGAGCACGAGCCAGCGAGCCAGGTCGAGCCGATTGGGAACCTGGCCTTCCGCAACCTCCAGCGGCGGAAGAAACGCTGGCGTGGCCCGCTCCACCTTCTCGCCCGGCTTGTCGTAGGCCCCGCGCTGCATCACGAAACTCTCCCGCATCTGCGGCAAGTCGTTGAACACAAACGTTTTGGGGATCTCGTTGCGAAGCGTCGCGGTGGCGGCTTCGTTGGCCTCGAGCGCGGCCACACACGAGGCGAGTGGCTCGGGCTTGTGCGCCCAGACCTTTCTCAGCCAGTGGCTACGCACTTGGTCGACCTCGGCTGGCTCAGTGGTCTTATCTGAACCTTGCCGCACCAGCCCGCGAAGCGGCTCAGGGACGTCGTCGATTTTTTCCTTGTCGGTTCGCTCTGCCCACCACGCGGCCAGCGACTGGGCGGGATCCGTCACCGGATCGACCACGCTCTCCACGCCAACCAGGTCCCAGCGAACGTGACCATCAAACTGCGTGAGGGCAAAGCCACCAACCTTCGCTCCCGCTTCCAGACCCATCGCCGAGGCGGGCACGCTGAGCCTGACCCACTCTCCGCAGGCGGGCAGGTCTCCAGCATGGTGCCGCGAGGGCTTCCCAAGTTCGCCCCACTCGATTGCATTTGGCTCACCCCACACCGCGCGATGGTTCCAGCCCCCAACGTGGAACTGCAGCATCACCGACTTGGGCGGGTTGGCGGGGTCGAGCCACACGTGGGCAAAGATCTCGGCATTGGCAGGCAGGGTGATTGGCTCAGCCCCATCCTGATAGAAGTCTTGAGCGATGCCAGTGGCGGTTCGCTCCAAACTCCGCTCACCAGACCGCACACCAGCTGCCACATCCCCGGTCAGCCACGCGATCTCCCCCCCAGAGCTCTGCACGTTGGCATTGGCTGGGAAGGCGTCATCGAGCCACACCACTTCGGTGCGGGATGGCTCGGGCCGAGGCTCCACACGAGCCGGATCCGTGTAGACCACGGCGGCGACTGCCTCATCGAGTTCCGCTTGCAACTCCGGTCGCGCTGCTTCGAGTTCGGCGAGTTTTGTCGCCTGGTCTTCGCTCGGCACGGGAATCGCTGGAGCCGTCACGAGCACATTGCCATCAAAGCCCGGATCCGCCGCCGAGTTGAAGAAGGCGTAGAGCGAATAGAACTCTTTATGACTGATCGGATCAAACTTGTGGCTATGGCAGACGGCACACTGACCCGTGAGGCCCAGAAAAGCGTTGGTGACGGTGGCCGTCCGGTCGACGGCATAACGGAACACCAACTCTTCGTTGATCGAGCCGCCTTCACTCGTCGTCACGTTGCAGCGTGAGAAGCCCGTGGCAATCTGCTGGGCCTGTGTGGCGTTCGGCAAGAGATCGCCCGCAAGTTGCCAAATCAGAAACTGATCGTAGGAGAGGTTGCTGTTGAAGGCCTCCACCACCCAATCACGGTAGGACCACATCTGCCGCTCGTTGTCGAGGTGCAGACCGTGGGTGTCGGCGTAGCGAGCAACGTCGAGCCAGTGCCGGGCCATCTCCTCGCCGTGGTGGGGACTTGCCAGCAAACGGTCGACCAACTGCTCGTAGGCATCGGGGAGTGGATCCGCCACAAAGCGTTCCACCTCCTCTTGGGTTGGAGGCAGTCCCGTGAGCGCAAAGGCGAGCCGTCGGGCAAGCGTGCGGCGGTCTGCCTCACCGTTCACCGGCATCTGCTCAAGCCCAGCCCTCTCTTCCAGAAATCGGTCAATCGGATTCGTGACGAGTGGATCTGCCGACTCGGGCACAGCAGGGCGCACGATGGGCTGAAATGACCAGTGCCCTTCGTAGGCCGCCCCGCCACGGATCCATTGGGTCAGGAGCTCTTTATCGTCTGCTGAGAGGACCTTGTTGGTGTGGGGCGGTGGCATCACCACATCGGGATCTACGGAGTGGATGCGGGCTACCAGTTCACTCGCGTCAACATCTCCCGCCACGATCGCCTTCACGCCACTGGCAAGTGCCTCGGTAGCCGCCTCTCTCGAATCAAGGCGGAGGCCAGCCTCTTGCTCCGCCGGACCATGACAGGCGTAGCAGTTCTCCGCAAGGATGGGCCGCACATCGCGGTTAAAGGAAATCGCTTCGTCGGCGACACTCTGCGTTGCCCCAACGAGTGCGGCCACGATCATGGCGACGAGACAAAATGACGTGCATGCTCGGGATGCGACAGAGCAACCCATGGGACACCTCCTGCAGGGTTACCCGCGTCGCCGGCAAGGCACCGAGGCCACTGCCGCGGACCGTCACTCGCGTGTTTCGCACGATTCGCAACGGTCGATCAGCGGGAAAACACATTGTTGCCTACGTCCTTGGCCCGCGGCAAGTTTTCCTGACAGTTCCCACGCGGGTTGTCTCGCCCTTCAGCCTCTCGGCACAGCCGCTGCCTCAATCGCTTCCGGGGGGATGATGCGGGGCGTGAGGAGAATCACGAGGTCCTGTCTGGTCGGAGCCGTGGTTTTCAACAGTCTGGAAAAGTAGGGCACTTTCGCGAGCATCCCGGCGGTCTGCCCGTCGTCCGGCTGGTCGCTGTTGGCCACGATATGCACCGCGAGCGTACCGTTGGCCGGCAGTTCGGCTGCGATCTGAATGTCTTCAGCGTCGACATGCGGCACCTGCACCGCCCCCCCTTCGTCGCCGAGCGTGCGGGAGCCCACCTCATCGATCGATGTCAGGCGGATGCGAAAGTCCACCCGCACCGACTGCTGCGGACGCACCTGGCACCGCACCAGGATTTTGGTGCCCTCGTCCACCTGGTTGATATGCGGCCCACCTTGCTTCCCAGGCTCTGCCAATCCCACCAGAAACGGTCGCGACACCACATCCGCCACGAGGGCAGAAGCACCGTCGAAGAGCGTGACCTTCGGGGCAAGCACAATCTGACCATGGGGGTCGGCTTGGATCGCGGCGATCAACGACCGCTCGGCAGCGTCGTCAAGCGGCTCTGCAAACACCGTCGGCCGTGTCTCGACGATGCTCGTGGCGGAAACCAACTGCACGCCTCCACTCGTGCTGAGCTCTTGGTCCGACACCTCGGCCAGCGTCATCTCGGGTCGCGCCGCGGGCATGCGGAGCGTGGCCTCTTTGCGAAACCTCGACAAGAGTGGGGCCGGCCCTGCCAACAGCCGCACTTCCAGGCAGATCTGGGGCGTCTCTGGCGACGCGAATGGGGGTGCCGCGACCGCAGCCGCTCCACTGTGCACAAGCAGGAGTCCGATCACGCCCCAGATTCGAGTCCGCACAGGAATCCCTCCCACACGTCGGCCTCACAGACATCGACACCCCAGCCCACATCTGCAGCGGCTCAGGACGGAGGGTAACACTGCCGCACGGATGCCGGCAGACCAGTTTCCTGAGCGGGCCAGAACGACGGGCACCCGCCTAGGTTGCGGTTGGGCTACTGGAGTGGTGGCGGATGGAGGTGCTCGGTGAGAAAGCGGAGACGCTTCATGGAGCCGTAGGGGGTTTCCGCGGCACCGTGGCCAGCCCCAGGGATCACCACGAGTTCGTGATCCTTCCCTGCCCGCACGAGGGCCGCCGAAACCTGCAGCGTGCTGGCTGGATCGACGTTCTCATCGAGTTCGCCCACGATCAACATCAGTTCGCCCTGGAGGATCTGCGCGTCGACCACGTTGGAACTCGTCTCGTAGGCCTCGTCGACCGGCCAGCCCATCCACAACTCGTTCCACCAAATCTTGTCCATCCGGTTGTCGTGACAACCACAGTCCGCCACGCCAACTTTGTAGATTTCGGGATAGCTGAGCAGCCCACGCAGGGCGTTCTGTCCACCCGCACTCCCGCCAAAGATCCCCACGCGGTCCAGATCCATCCAGGGTCGCGTCGCTGCGGCCGCTCGCAGCCAGGCCACCCGGTCAGGAAAGCCCGCGTCTCGAAGGTTCTTCCAGCAAACGTCGTGGAAGGCCTTGCCCCGCCAGTTGGTTCCCATGCCGTCGATCCGCACCAGCACAAAGCCCTCATCGGTGAACTTCTGCTGCCCATGGTTCACGGAAAACGACACCGGCACATGAAAGCCATGGGGGCCGGCATAAATCTGCTCCACGACGGGCCGCTGCTGGGCATCGTTCACCGTGCCACGAGGTCGGTAGATCACCCCGTAGATGTCGGTCGCAGCATCTCGGCCCTTGGCGACAAACCGTTCCGGCATCACCCAGCCCTGATCGATCAGCAGCGAAGCATCTGCCCGCCCGAGTTCGCAGACAAGGCCTCCATCATCGGCTGAGCGAAGTTCGTGAACCGGCGGCAGATCGACACGGGAAAAGCTGTCGACATACCATCGCCGATCAGGGCTCCAGCTGAGCTCATGCGTGCCATTCCCCACGGTCAGTTTCACCATCGCGCCGCTGTCGATCGCCGCGCGGACCACATGCGTGTGGTAGGGGTCTTCACCTGGATTGATGCCAAGCACGCTGAGTGTGAGTTCGCGAGCGTCGTCATCCACACGCTGGACCTCGCGCACCATCCAACTGCCTGAGGTGATCTGCCGCAGGCTGCCGGTGGCCACATCGACGAGCCACAGGTGGTTGTAGCCATCTCGCTCACTCATCCACACCAGTTCTTCTGCGGAGAGCCAGTGCATCCACGTTTTGTGGGCATAGTCCACAAAAGTCGGCGACACCTCCTCAACCACCGTCCTGGCAACGCCAGAACCAGCATCGACCGCTACGAGCCGGACAACCTGATGACCTCGCTCGTTGTAGAGCATGGTGAACTGGGAACTGTTGTCGGCCCACCGGAGGCGATCCAGCGACCAGGGATTGGCAAACAACGTCCGATCGATCGCGATTTCAGTTCCCTCCCGCGTGAACAGCCGCGGCCACCGCTGCTCGATCACATCGCCGGGCTTGAGGTAATCGAGCGTCTTGAGGCGCGGCTCGACCCGATCGGCGGGCGCGCTCTCCACGAGATGCACCTCATGCCGCTGTGCGGGCGTGACCTCCCACACCACCACCCGCTGCCCGTCGGGAGACCACACCGGTGGCCCGGCGAGCGCTTGTGCCGGCTCAGGAAGTGGCGGGGTGTTGGGTGGTGGATCCGATTGCTGTCGCCGCCCGGATCGCTCTTGCTGTTTGGCAGGCAGTTCGGCGTCGATCACGATCTCGATGGGCCTCGGCTCCCCTCGAATCCAGCCGAGCGGTTCGCCCGCCTCCTCCACAAGCCACGCGTGACCGACGAAGGTGTGTTGGCTCCTCGCTTCCCCAGGCGCGACCTGCCCATACGACTGCCGTCGGCCTCCTTGATCAACCCAGAACAGGTCGACGGACTGTGCTCTCATATTCCGAAACAGGATCGAAGTGTCGCCGCCGCTGTTTCGCGATCGCTCCGGCCGCGGTGCCAGACGCCGCACGGCCGCGCGTGCCGCAGCCTCACCAGCAAGCGGTTGGCGGGTACCGGTTTCGGCGTCGATCTCTTCGTAGGTCGCGGGTTCCCCCGGCCGGAACGACGACCCGATCACGAGCGTGGTCGGCGAGGTCCACTGTGCTGTCGCCACGGGGTCTCGCAGCAGGGAAGGATCAAGCCGCTCGGTGGCCCGCACCGAAGCGGCTCCGGCCACGAGCCACACCACCGTGAAGCCCCAGCACCACCGCCTGCCGTGCACCGTTCGACGCCCCATCACGATGTGGATTCCGAGACGACTCGCCTGACCCCCAGCAGCCGACTGATCTGGTCGTCTTTGCTGCTGATCCCGAGCACGTGCTCAATGATGATGGGATGCGTTTCCTGAGGAGTCGACATGACCAAACGTCCAGACGATGCCATCACCCGCTCGAGCACGTCAGGGATCTCTTTCTGCCATCGCATCGACTCCGTGGAGTAGCGCTTCATCTTTGGAAAGAAGCCGGTTCGATGGACCAACTCCGTCGGCCGAAAGATCCAGTAGTCGAAGTACGAGCGAATCCAGACAAACAGATAGATCAGCGTGAAGAGGCCAAAAATACTGGCGTAAAACGTCCGGTTCATGTTGGGTTTCACCGCGCCCAAACTTCTTAAGACCGGCCCGAGCGCATCGAG
>JBMTLP010000161.1:0-6912 GCA_049433245.1 Pirellulales bacterium | reverse complement strand
CCCGGACCGACCTCCGCCCCACGCGCGAGGAGGTCGCCGGCGGCCAGCCACCCGCGGACACCGACGGCCGGTCTTTCCTGCCCGTGTTGCTGGGGGAAACGGCGACCCATCGTGACGCGATCTTCACCACGCACAGTGGGGATGGCAACAAGAACGTCTACCCAACACGCTCTGTGGTCGACGCGGACGGCTGGCACTACATCAAAAATCTCCACCCCGAGTTTCTCTATACCAGCCATGTTACGAGCCATCCGGCTGACAGCGGCTACTGGCAGAGCTGGTTGGAGTCGGCCAAGACCGATGCAGCCGCGCGGCGGCGGGTGGAGGCCTACCAACGGCGGCCAGCCGAAGAACTCTATGCCACAGGCGTCGACCCGTGGCAGCTTACGAACCTCGCTGAGGATCCTGCTCAGGCGGGGCGGCTGGCGAGGCTTCGCGCGCGGCTGGAGGCATGGATGACGGAAACGGGCGACACCCAAACGGTGTTTGGTGAACCCACTTTGATCGTGACCGAGGCGGGTTCGCCACAGCCGGCTGGGGACTGACACCGACCATCACTCAGGAGGCACTTGGGCTCCCTCTTCAGGCCGTTCGGTCAGCCGCTCCTGGTTGGCCGCGGTCTTTTCCGTTCGTGGTGGCCCAAATGCAATCACGACATCTCCCGGTTCTGGGTGGGCTGCCTTGGTTGAGGTGAGGAACACCAGCCGCCCCGAGGGTTTCTTCCAAAGAATCACCCGCGTTTCGGGTGCGCGGCTCTCCTTATACGAGGCATACCGAAACTCTTCGGTGATCCGGGTGGCTTGAAAGCCCCAGCCGAGGGCCTGGTCGAGTTGGAAGTCAAGCAGCCGCATTTCCGGATCGCTGGTGAGGGGGCGACCACCGAGCGTGAAGTTCAGCGACTGCCGTTCAGGAGGACGGGGGCTGCTGCGAATCTCAAACACGCTGCTGCGGCCCACTTCGGGCCCAAGATCGGTGCACACAAGGGTGTTGTAGGCGTCGTTGGGTGTGGCCGCGATCACCGCAGCAAACCGTTTGGCATCGACGGTATCGTGCGCGTCTTCCGACAGGATTTCACCGAAATACACGGGAAGGTCGGCGAGCCTTGGGTCGCGGATCCGGCTCCACTCTGCGTCCGCCACGAGCACGGGAACGCCATGCTCCTTGAGCACTTTGGCCAAGGCGGTGGTCACTCCTGAGCCCCCTACAAACAGCACTCCTGGCTTGGCTGAGGAGGTGAGGTTCAGCAGGCGGGCCAACGGCACCAGCGTGAAGCCGTGTGCAAAGACCGTCGCCACCACCACGCTAAACACAATCGGCACAATCTCGGCGCCGTCAGCCACGCCGTTGTCTGAAAGTGCCACCGCAAACAAACCGCTGACCGCCACGGCGACCACGCCGCGGGGCGCGATCCAGCCCACGAACAGCTGTTCGGCGGGTTTCACGCCCGTGCCGGTGGTGGACAGAAACACGGCCAGTGGTCGGATCACAAACATCACCAGCAGCACGAACCCGGCCACGCGAAGGTCCAGCGTGCGGAGGGCCTGGGTGTCGAGCGCCGAGGTCAGCAGGAGAAACAGCCCAGAAACGAGCAGGATGGTGATGGTTTCCTTAAACCTTCGCATCTCAGCCAGGCTCGCGATCCTGGAGTTTGCCAACCGAATGCCCATCACCGTGACGGTCAGCAGGCCAGCCTCTTCCAGAATCAGGTTGGTGAGGGCGTGTGCGGTCAGCACGGCCGCCAGCATGAGCGGTGCCTTGAGATACTCAGGTACGAACCCGCGCATGAACGCCCACGCGAGTCCACTGCCGGCCGCATAGCCACCGCCGATGGCCACCACTGCCGCGAGCACGAGCGACACCACGAGGCTGATGGGGTCGTGGGAACCATGGATCACCAGGAAGCTTTCGAACGCCACGACCGCGAAGAGCGCGCCGACGGCGTCGTTGACGATCGCCTCCCAGCGGAGCAGGGCCGCGGGCCGAGAGGTGAGTTGCGTCTGTCGTAGCAGCGGCATGACGACCGTCGGCCCTGTCACGACAAGGATGGCACCGAGCACGAGTGAACTGGGCCAAGACAGGCCGACCACAAACCGGGCTGCCAGCGCGGTCATCAACCACACAAGCGGTCCCCCAAAAAGAATCAGCCGACGCACCGCTTTCGACGTCTCGCGGATCCCCGCGAGGTTGAGCGTGAGCCCACCTTCAAACAGGATCACCGCCACCGCCATCGACACCACCGGCCTGTAAATGTCGCCGAAGTCGGTCGCTGGGTTGATGTAGCCGGTGGCCGGTCCTAACGCGAAGCCAGTCACCAGCAGGAGCACAATGGCGGGGAGCCGCAGTCTCCAGGCGATCCACTGAGCGAATATGCCACCCGACGCGATGATGGCGAGTTTGAGCGGAATCTGATCCATAGTTGAGGAACGTGCATTTCCGGATGATCGGGAGGCGGCGCGGCGATCATTGTAGGGCCGCCCCCACAGCGTCCTAGAGCGGTATCACCGACTGGTCACGTTTTTTTGACGAGATTCCTAGGTCCATCCGGGATTCTTGTGGGTTGCTCTGAAGTTGCCGAGGCCGTCCGTGCCATCTCGCCGGACGTTCGCTCCAGGCATCCTGCCTTCCGCTCACTCGAAGGAAACCTCGCTTCGCCCTCGTGGCTTCGCTCCGTTTCCTACGCCGCTCGATTGGCAGGAGCAGCCTCTCCGACCCACAGAGTTCCCGGAACGACCGATTCCTAGCCCCCCTGGTCAAACCGCTGGCCTGGCCGCTGAGCCTGGCTTTGGCCACGGTAAACGTAGTGTTTGGGAGCGCCGTCGCGGCACCGAGTCGTTGAAGCATGCCGACATCGGCGACGTAGACGACTCACCCCTCAACAGTGAGGATGACCCGCTGTGATGGAAGAACGCTGGTCGCTACGAAGGGGGGCGGGTGTGGGGCGGCATCCCAACGTCCAAGCGGTGAGTGCTGGAGCGTGGAAGTTCGCCGTGATCAGTAACAATCCGGCCGATATCTTTATGATTGGAATCGCCCCCTACGAAACGACGAATGTTGCCAAGGAGCAGCCCACCCTCGTAGCCATGCTGACGAGCACGCGAGACGGATGCTGCCGTCGCGCTCCGCGAGGTGCCCGCCGACCTCATCGCTATTTCAAACTGAGATACTCATGACGCCAGAGCCAGCGAATCAGATAAGTCGCACGGTCGCTCTCGAGCGACTGCTGGAGGTGGCCCGTCGGCTGGGCGCGACCGTCGATTTGGATGCGATGCTCTCCGCGATCGTCGACGCCGCGACCGACCTCTTGAACTGTGAGCGAGCGACGGTGTTTCTCTACGACGCCACCGCTGACGAACTGTGCAGCCGTATTGCGACCGGCATCGAAGGCTCGCCGATTTCCGAAATACGGTTTCCTGCCAACCGAGGTCTCGCTGGCGAGGTGGCTCGAACTGGGCAGGTGGTCAACCTGCCCGACGCCTACGCCGACCCGCGGTTTAACAGCGACGTCGATAAGACGAGCGGGTTTCGCACGCGGAGCATGCTCGCGGTGCGGCTGGTCGATCACGATGACGCAACGGTCGGTGTGCTGCAGTTGCTCAACAAGCGGACTGGGCCCTTCGATGCCCGCGACGAGGAGATCGCTGGGTTCCTGGGAAGCCAAGCTGGCGTGGCCATCCAGCGGCAGCAGCTCCTCGACCACTATGCCCAAAAACAGAAGATCGAGCGCGACCTCAGCATTGCCTGTTCTATTCAGCAAGGCCTGTTGCCGCAGGCAAACCCCACCTTTGCGGGCTTCGATATCGCGGGCTGGAATCGACCCGCGGACGAGACAGGTGGCGACTTCTACGATTTCCTGGAACTCGATCATCGCGGGCTGGCCGTTCTGATTGCCGATGTGACGGGGCATGGGATCGGGCCGGCTCTGATCATGACCGAAGCGAGGGCCTTGTTTCGGGCAGCGTTGCTGGGAGGGGATGGCCTTGATCGCGCGGTCGCCGACGTGCAGCGGCTGCTCTCGATGGATGTGCCTGAGGGCCGCTTTGTCACCGCGTTTTGTGGCCTGCTTTCTCCCACGGGAGCCCTCGAGTTTCTCAATGCCGCCCAAGGCCCCACGCTGCTCTACTCCAGCGAGACCGACCGCTTCGAAGAGCTCCCCACGCACGGCTTGCCACTCGCACTGATTCCCGAGGCGGAGTATCGCTCGGCTGAGAGGCGGCACCTCGGCGATGGCGACATGCTCGTGATGCTCACAGACGGTTTTTATGAATATGAACGTGCGGACGGAGAGTCATTTGGGAATGCGCGGGTCGAGGCCGCCATTCGCCGCTTGAAAGGCAGGCCAGCTGAGGAGATCGTGCGGGGGCTTGCGGAGGATGTCGCCGTGTTCGCCGGCGGTGCGCCGCAACGCGACGACCTGACGGCGGTGATCTGCAAGCGCTGCATCGACAGCAGCTACTGAGCGAGACCGTCGCCGTCGCCGACGAGTTTGGTTTGGGTGGCCTCTGCGGGCTTGAGGTGCGCGTCCATCCAGCCATACATCAGTTCGCGTGATTCGTGGGCGACGGAGTGGCCGCGGCCGTGCACGTAAAACGCAAAGTTTGCCGGCTTTCCTTCGAGTTCGTACACGTTCATGACTTCGGTGAGCATCAGCACTCGCTGTCGCTGGGTGCCGGGGAGGCCGTCGTTGAGGCCGCTGAGATCGAGAAACGGCCGTGGTGCGATCAGGGCAATGATCTCATGAAAATCGATTGGAGGGAGTTCGTTTCGCAGAAAACCTTCGCGGAGGTGCTTGAAGTAGATGTACCACTGATCGCGAGACCACTCCGCGAAACGTGGGTTGTGCCGAAAAAACGAGGCTCCGCAATTGCAGGCGGCGGCGGAGATCCGTTCGTCGTAGGCAGCCAGAAAGATCGTGCCGTGGCCACCGAGTGAATGACCGAGCGCACCGATCTTATGGCGATCAACTTCCGCGATCGTTTCCAGCACATCAAGAGCGATCGAGTGCTCGAAGGTAAACTTCCCCACCGCAGTCCAGTCGGGGTGTCGCTCATGGAAGCGTTTGGTCTCGTACGGGCCCTCTGGCGGAGTGCGGTGACCCGATACGAAATGCTCGGGTGCGATCACGACGTAGCCGCGGCGGCAGAGGTGGTCGAGGTAGGCCTTGTCTGGATTATCCACAAGCCCGGCTGCCCGGCGGGCCCCCTCTGGATAGGTTCCGTGGAGGGCCACGATTCCAGGCGAGTTGGGTGGGCAGTTGAGGGGGATTCCGAGATAGGCGTGGGCTCGCTCGTCGGCCTCAACGGCATAGCTCACCAACTGTCGCCGATAGGTTTGATCGACAACCACCTCCTCATGAACCACGAGATCGAGAGGGGGCCGCTCTGGCTTCTGGTCATCGCGTAGGAGTTGGAGAAACCTGCGGCGGAGGTCTGTCTTGCGGGCGGCCCAGGCCTCGACCGTGTCGATCCCAGCGGTCAGGTCGGTCCAGGAGGAGTCGATCGAGGGCACCTCAAACAGGAAGGGCGCGGTCCGCGGGGCGTCGCTGACTTGGCCACACGCCCTTGGCATGGATGGGCTGTGCAGATGACAAACAAACCACCAAGCCAGGAGTGGCCAGGTGAGGCGGCTGTGGCGAAGGCTCACGAGGCGCTGGCACGATCGGTGTGTGCTGAAAGATGTCATGCGTCGGATGAGGTCGTGGACTGTATAAAGGATGGCGAAGATTCGAGGCGTTGATGGAACAGGATATAACTGTTAATAATATCAGCCGTAAAGAAAACAGATGGAGCGATGAGCTCATCGTTGACGACTGGGCCGTCGTGTTATTTGTTTACCGCACCCCCAAACCATTAGAGAAATCAGACAACGAATGTCGACTCCCGAAAACAAGCCGGCTGCCAAGAAGGTGGCCAAGAAGTCTGTGAAAAAAGCTGCCGCGAAGCCGGCCGAGAAGTCCGGCGCTGCGGTCAACAAGAGTGATGAAGTTCGCGCTCTCGCCACTGCCATGAAGGCGCGTGGCGAGCAGCCACGTCCGTCGGTGATCGTCGCGGAACTCAAGAAGAAGGGCGTTGCGGTCGCGCCGGCTCAGGTGAGCATTGTTCTGAAGAAGATGGGTTTCCGTCCGCTGAGGAAGCGGAAGGGGGCCAAGCGGTCGGCAGGAAAGGTGGCGGCACCACGCGCCGTAGCGAAGCCAGCCGCCGCGGTCTCGATCGACGACCTGCTCGCTGCTAAGAAGGCTGCAGTTTCGCTTGGTGGCACAGAGAAGGCGATCTTTGCCCTCCAGGCGCTGAAGCGGATCGAAGACTAAGTACTCGATCGTGAGGTTCTGTGACCGAGCAGGCTGTGGCCGACAGCCTGCTCGGTTTTTTCTTTGCTTCCGCTGCTGTGCCTGCCGGCGGTGTTTACGGCACGGGAACGAACTGCACGGCGTCGGCCACGACATAGCCATTCGTGTCGGTCGTCGCAATGGTTGCAGTCACGTCCGTGTCGGCTGGGCAAGTAAACACGCCGAGCCGGATCACGCCTTCGGCTGAGGGACCGTTTCGCTGGTCAACGCTGAGTGTGGTCGCGTCCTTGCCGAGATTCAGCGTGACGGGCACGTTCGTTGCCCGATTACCACTGGCCGTTGCCCACATGCGGATCTCGTATCGGCCGGTTTTTGGGAGCCGCGTGGTGAAGGTGATGGTTTTGGTGCCTTTCTCTGTGTTGTCGTCGTGGAGATAGTCGTAGGCGACGTAGCCGTTGATCGACGTGCTTGAGTTCCAGTTTCCCGTGACGGTGGCGGCAGAGTTGTCGATCACGATGCCTTCCAGACTCTCCGGCGTCTTTCCGCTGCCAGCCCATGACAGGGCCTGCCCGTCGGCCAGGAGCCGCTCCTTTAATTGTGCGTACGGAACGTCTTGCACGCTGCTCTCA
>JBMTLP010000160.1:0-7014 GCA_049433245.1 Pirellulales bacterium | reverse complement strand
CACGCCGATGATGATCACCCGCGGTTCGATCTTCTTGATGTGCTCAAAGTGCACGTTGGCTAGCCAGTCGATGCCGATGTGCACGTGCGCGGGATCGTCGTGCCGGCCCGGAATGTCGAGGTCCTTCCCTTTGGGAGCACCACTGCCGATAAAGACGGCGTCGAATCCCTCATCGAGCACGGCCGCGAGACTGGTGACCGCTGCACCATATCGCATCTCAGCACCCATGTTGATGATGTAGCCGCACTCGTCGTCGAGCACCGCCGCTGGCAGCCGGAACGAAGGGATGTTGATCCGCATCAGTCCGCCTGGCTCGCGATTTTTCTCAAAGATGGTGACAGAGTAGCCCAGCGGCAGAAGGTCGTTGGCGACCGTCAATGAGGCAGGGCCTGCTCCGATCAGGGCGATCCGCTTGCCATTCTTCTCCTCAGGTGCCTTGGGGAGAAATGGCACGATGTCGTCGCGAAGGTCTGCGGCAACGCGCTTCAGTCGGCAGATAGCCACCGGTTTTTCGTCAACACGGCCACGCCGGCAGGCTGGCTCGCACGGACGATCGCAGGTGCGACCGAGAACGCCTGGGAAGACGTTCGACGCACGGTTGAGCAGATACGACTCAGAGTAGCGCCCTTGAGCGATCAGCCGGATATAGGCTGGCACGTTGGTGTGCGCTGGACATGCCCACTGGCAGTCGACGACCTTGTGGTAGTACCGCGGGTCGGAAACGTCTGTTGGATCCATGATGCGAGGCTTGGAAGCGAACCCCGTTCCCACATGTGATTCGTGCAATCGGAGCAGTCTCGCTCGGATTGCGTTGGCTGACAAGCCGAAATCTTTGGAAAAACTCGTGCGTCTGACGTGCCGTTGAGAGCAGGAATGGACGGAATCTCGCAGGCCTGTGCCACCGTTCCCCCACGCCCGCGAAGGTCGGTTATCGCGACCTGCTGGAGTCTGGTTCACTCCGGCTTGGCAGCACGACTCCATCCGGCAAGAACGTGACCTGACGATCGTTGGCCAGCGGTGCTCCGGGCGTGCTGCGCCCTGCCTCCACAATGCTGTCGAGCAGGAGCAAGAGGTCGGAGACCCGCTCTGGGTGCTCGTCGGCGACGTTCGTTGTTTCGGCCGGATCGTCTCCGAGGTGAAACAACTGCAGTGGCGGGAGCCCCTGCTTTTTGGCGGCGGGTTCTTTGGGATCGCTCCAGCCACCGCTGCCCCGACACAGGCAGAGTTTCCAGGGGCCCTGGCGGATTGCGAATGAGCCCTCGATCGAGTGGCTTACCAAACTCGCTCGCTGTGATGGACCCGAGCCAGTCAGCAGCGGCATCAGGCTGAAGCCGTCTTCGCCCCCCTGCTCCGCCTGGGGCTGCCCCGTGATCTCGCGGAGTGTGGGGTAGATGTCGGTCAGGCAGGCGAGGCCGCGGGTTGTCTGGCCGCCGGAAACAGACCCGGGCCAGCGGGCGATCAGTGGCACGCGATGGCCACCTTCGAAGATGTCAGCCTTATGCCCGCGGTACCCGCCGCTCGGCTCGTGCCCTTTTTCCTGTAAACTCGCGAAGTTGGCTTGGGGGGAGCACCCGTTGTCGCTCGTAAAGATGACAAGCGTGTTGTCGTCGAGGCCGGTTTCCTTAAGGCAGTCGAGCAGCGTCCCCATCAGGTGATCGACCTGCATCACAAAGTCGGCATAGGGATTGAGGCCGCTGGCGTCTTTGAACGGAGGCAGGGGTACGATTGGCGTGTGCGGAGCTGGCAGCGGCAGATAGAGGAAGAATGGCTGGCCCGCCTTGGCGTCTGTCGCCCGAGACTCGACGTAGGAGGTGGCCTTCCCAAAGAGGTGGGGCAAGACCTCCGGGATCTTGAAATCGGGGCCGATCGGTCCCTGGCGATACCAACCGTAGCGGTCTTCCTGAGCGGTCACCCCTTCTTCTCGGTCGGGCGCGGCGGTGATCCGGCCTGTGTCGACCCACACGTACGGCGGCATGTCGAGCGAACCGCAGTGGCCGTAATAGGAGTCGAAGCCGTTGATATCGGGGCCGTTGAGCACGGGCTTCGTGAAGTCAATGCCACCCTCGGACTTCGCCCAGTCCCAACCGAGGTGCCATTTCCCGATCATGGCGGTGTGGTAGCCGGCGGCCTGCATCAGGTGGCCAAGGGTCGGACGCTCCGCCGGGATCAGATGCTCGCTTGTGCCACTGAGTACCCCCTTCGCCAGGCGCGAGCGCCAGTTGTAGCGGCCCGTGAGCAGGCCATACCGAGTGGGTGTGCAGACCGAACTCGTGGTGTGAGCGTCGAGAAACGTGAGCCCCTCGTCGGCCATCTGCTGCAGGCGCGGGGTGGCGATCTTGCACTCGGGATTCGTGGGGGAGATGTCGCCGATGCCGAGGTCGTCGGCCATCACGACAATCACGTTGGGGCGTTCGGCGGCGGCTCCTGGTGCCGCGGCCACCATGCCGGCCACGAGAACGAGGATCACGCACACGCAAGCGAATCGGGCACGCATGAGGAGGCTCCGCGAGATGGGGGACGGGGCGGCTGCCTCGTTTTATAACGCTTGGGGGTGGGAGTGGTGGACACGACCCAAGGAACCGCTCGGGGAGAGCGCAGTACTGCCCCCCGGACGTTTGCCTAGGCTTGGGATTCGAGGGTTTCCCAGCGGTCGTAGGCGGCGGCGAGGTCGGCCTCCAACTGCTTGAGTTGCCGCTGCAGGGCGGCAATGGCGTCGGCGGGCTGCTGGTAGAAGGTCGGATCGCCGACGCGGGCGTGAAGGCCGCTGACTTCGGCTTCGAGGTGTTCGATCCGCCCCGGCAGCTGCTCGAGTTCGCGTTGATCCTTGTAACTGAGTTTCTTGCGGGGGGACGACGCTGGGCCGGTAGCCTGCGGCGCGCTCTGAGGGGGTGAGGCCGTTGATTTCGATGCGGCCTTTTTCTCGGCAGCCTTGCGGCTCTGGTCGCGTGCTGTCGCCTCCTGCTGCCACTCGCGGTACCCGCCCACGTACTCGCGCACCCCATCCGCCTCGAACACGATCACACTCGAGACCACATTGTCGAGGAACTCGCGGTCGTGGCTGACGATCAGCACGGTTCCGCCAAACGCTGCCAGCCGCTCCTCCAACAGTTCCAGGGTTTCCAGGTCGAGATCGTTGGTCGGTTCATCGAGCACGAGCAGGTTGGCAGGTTGCGTGAACAGTTTGGCCAGCAGGAGCCGGTGCCGCTCACCGCCCGACAAGACCTTCACCGGCAGCCGCAAGCGATCGGGCGTGAACAGAAAGTCTTGGAGATAGCCGATCACATGCCGCTTCTTGCCATCGATCTCCACGAAGTCGCTGCCTTCGTTGATCTGATCGAGGATGGGCCGCTCCGGATCGAGTTGGTCGCGAAGTTGGTCGAAGAAGGCCACCTGCAGGTTGGTGCCGGTACGGACGGTGCCCGACTGAGGTGTGAGTTTGCCAAGGATCAGCTTGAGCAAGGTTGTTTTGCCAGCACCATTCGGGCCAACGATCCCCACGCGGTCGCCCCGCAGGATCGTGGTGGAGAACTCGCTGACGATTGCCCGCTCGCCGAAGCTGAAGCTGATCTTTTTCACCTCGCAGACGAGCGTGCCGCTGCGGCTGGCTTCCTGGATCGCGATCTCGGCCTTCCCCTCGACGTTGCGACGCTGGTTCCGTTCCTCTCGCATCACCTTGAGGGCCCGGACACGCCCCTCGTTGCGGGTGCGGCGAGCCTTGATCCCCTTGCGGATCCAGACCTCTTCTTCGGCAAGCTTCTTGTCGAACAGGGCGTTCTGCTTGGCCTCAGCATCAAGCATCTCGGCCTTGCGGACGAGGAACGTGTCGTAGTCGCACGACCAGTCGTAGAGCCGGCCGCGGTCGAGCTCCCAGATGCGGTTGGCGAGCCGCCGCAAGAAACTTCGATCGTGGGTGATGAACAGCAGCGTGCCCCGCCAGTTGCTCAGAAACCGCTCCAGCCAAGCGATCGCCTCGAGGTCGAGGTGATTGGTTGGCTCGTCAAGCAACAGCATGTCGGGCTCAGTGACGAGCGCCCGGGCAAGCAGGACTCGCCGCTTACGGCCGGCCGAGAGTGTGGCAAACATGGCGGTGCCATCGAGGCCCATGGGCTCAATCGTCTTGTTCACGAGGGGCTCGACATCCCAGGGCTCGAGCAGGCCCTGTTGAACCCGTCCAGCGAGGGCTGCCCGCACGATGTCGTGCACGGTGCCGTCGAGCGACGTGGGTACGTCCTGTTGCAGCAGGGCCACCGTTCCGCCGGAGGCGAGCACACAGGATCCCGAGTCTGGCTCAATCTGCCCGGCGAGCAACTTCAGCAGGGTGGTTTTGCCGGCCCCGTTGCGGCCGAGCAGTCCGATTCGCTCGCCCCCTTCGATCTGCTTGGTGACGCTGTCGAGAACGGCAACGCCGCGAAAGGCGATCGTGACATCATCGAGCGTGAGTAAAGCCATGGGACCCTAAAGCGTGTCTGGATGAGCACGAACGTGAGCGAGCGGCGGCGGATCCCTGTGTGCACCGAGGAAGAAACCCACGAGGCAACGGCGATCGGGCGGGAACACCACCAACCGGCTCAAGCGTAGGGGAAACGCGGCCAAGAGTTGAGCCCGCCTGCGTCTTGTCCCGTGATGAGCCCCAGACGCCGCGTGTGCATCCCCGGCGGCCCGGAGGCGAGATGGCATGGACAGCGTCGGCAATCTCGAGCAACCCACGAGAATCCCGGAAGGGCCACAACAATACCGGTCGGGGCCGAGATATCTGCGAACTGGGGTATCTTGTCGTCTTCTGATGACAACCATCCAGCCGCGACAGTCAACGCAATGAAGCCTACCCGTCTCTTATCTCAGGCCACGACAGGCGATGGCCGCCGGATGACCCTCCACGAGCACGACGGGGAGTTTCTGATCAGCGTCGCTGGCGTGCCGCTGATGTCAACGCGGCAGCATCACTCGGAGCGGCGGCTGGCCGAGGTTGCCTGCGACCGGATCGGTGAACGAGCTGCCCCGCAGATCCTCATTGGGGGGCTCGGGCTGGGGTACACGCTCCAGGCTGCGCTTGAAAAACTCGGCGCGGACGCGAAAGTCACGGTGGCGGAGTTGCTGCCGGCCGTCGTCGAGTGGAACCGTACGCCTGAGTATGGACTGGCCTGGAAAGAACTCGACGACCCGCGTGTGGAACTTGTGGTCGGCAACGTGGCAAACGTGATTCGCAACCGTCCGCGATCTTTCGACGCAGTGTTGCTCGACGTCGACAACGGAGCCAGCGGCCTGACAACTGCCTCCAATGCCGCGCTCTACCATGCCGCGAGCCTTCAGCGAGCCAAGGCCGCTCTCCGCCCGGGGGGATGCTTAGTGGTCTGGTCGGCAGACAACGATCCCGCCTTCGTGGAGCGGATGGGCGACGTTGGTTTTTCGGTGACCACCGAGCGAGTGGCTGCGTATCCCGGTGGCAAACTCTTCAACTGGCTGTTCGTCGGCGAAGCCTGACCGGGCCGCGGCTCGCCTCGGTTTCGCCAAGATGCCGGGAGAGTTGGGATTGCCTGAATCGCTGGGTGCCCGCGTATGATCCCTCAAGATCAGCCGACGCCCGATGTGGCCCCGCCCCCTGTCTGCGAGGATTCGCGTGAACGCCACTAGCCTCCGCGGTTTCACCTGCCTAAATGTCACTCAGTTCTTGGGCGCAGCGAACGACAACATTCTCAAGCAGGTGCTCGTGTTTGGTCTGGCCATGGGAGGCGTTTGGAATGGAGTGCTCGGTGAAGGCGGTCAGGCCTGGGCCTCGTTGTGCCTCGCGATCCCGTTTGTTGCGTTCTCAGGCTTTGCGGGGCAGTTTGCAGATAAGTACAGCAAGCAACAGGTGGCGATCGTTACCAAGTGGTCAGAAATTGCGATCGCCCTGATCGCCATCTGGGGCCTCTGGCTGCAGAACGTGTGGCTCGTGCTCGGGTCGCTCGTGTTGATAGCGACGCAAAGCACGTTTTTCTCGCCCGCGAAGTTTGGCATGCTTCCGGAGATGGTGTCGTCAGAAAAGCTCAGCCGAGCCAACGGCACCGTGAACATGTTCACCTACCTGGCGATCATCATCGGCGCCGCGGTGGGTGGCCCGCTCTACGAGTGCTATGTCGGCGACCATGGAAAACTGCTGCAGTGGCTGCCGGGGATCGTGATCCTGCTGGTGGGGGTGTTGGGCACGGCTGCGAGCCATGGTCTTCCACCACTGACAGCGAGGAATCCTGAGAAGCCGATCAGTTACAGGCTGTTTTCTGGCTACGTGGACACCTGGAAGCAGACGCGGGGCACGGCACTGCGGGCGGTGTTGGTCGCGTGGACCCTGTTCTACATGATCATCGGCGGTATCGCGGTGCTGATCCTGCCCGATTACAAGGAAATCCTAGACATCACCTACACGCAGGCGTCGGTGCTGCTGGCGCTGCTCGGCATTTCGATCGGCGTGGGTGACTACGCGGCGGGTGCCGTGTCGGGACACCAAATCCGGCCAGGCTTGATCCTCTACGGCATCGTTGCCAACACCGTGTTCTACCTAGCCCTAGGCCTCGCCCCGCCAAACTACGCCATCGTGACGTGCCTACTGGTTGCGGGAGGGTTCATGTGTGGCTTCGTGATGGTGCCGCTCCAGACGATGGTGCAGCACCTTGCCAGCGACGAAGACCGCGGCGAGGTCCTCGGCCTCTGGAACTGTCTTTCGTTTGTGGGGGTCACTGCGGGAAATGTGATCTTTATCGCAGTCAAGCAGATGGGCGTTCGCTCCGACCAAGTGTTTCTGGTGTGCGCGGGATTCACCCTGCTGTTCACCCTGCTCTATCTCTGGCGTTGGGCCACGCAGTTCCACGGAGCGGTCACCGAAACGACACTCGGAGAGTGACAGCGAACGTCGCGAGGTGGCGAGCACCCGCGCTGGCGATCGTTCGCTGACACCCTCGCGTCGGCTTACACGCGGTGAATCTCGTAGCCTGCCCGCGGTGTTCGCGAGGCCATGGCTGCTGCCTGCTCGTCGCCGGT
>JBMTLP010000159.1:0-7058 GCA_049433245.1 Pirellulales bacterium | reverse complement strand
CGAGATTCCCGGGATCGATCTCCTGAAGGAAGCGACCGGGTCGATGGACCAGGCCTCGCAGATTATCGGCAGCACCAACCTCACGGTTCTCTCCGGCGACGACAGCATGACGCTGCCGCTGCTCTCGATTGGCGGCCGGGGGGTCGTGTCGGTTGTGGGCAATCTCGTGCCGGCCGACATGCTGGCGTTGCTCGCGGCCTTTGAAGCAGGCGACCTCACCACCGCTCGCACATGGCACCACAAGCTCTTCAGCCTCTGCCGCGATCTGCTTGGGCTCGCCAGCAACCCGATTCCGATCAAGGCCGCCATGCAGATGGTCGGACGCGACACCGGTGAGGTGCGGCTGCCGCTGGTACCCCTCGACGACGCCGGTCGACAGCGACTCGAGGCGGTGCTCGCCACCTACGGCGCCGTTCCCAAGGGATAACTTAGGCGACGACCCGCACGCTGGCGCCGTCGTTGTCGAAACGGGCGATCCAGGTGTCGAACTGATCACGAATCTTGAGTCGCTCGAGTTGCTCAAGCACCTCACCCGCCTGGTCGAGCGTCTTGCAGCATCCCATCACGGCTGGCCCCCAGCTGCTCTGGGCAGCTCCCCGCACGCCAAGCTCCCGTAGCAACTCCAGCAGGTCGGCAATCGCTTCGGCGTGCGGCAACGTGGACGACGCCGCTTCAAAAGGCTTGCCGGCGAGCGTGCCGTAGGCATTCAAGGCTTCGCAGAAGGAGTCGTAGACCCCTTCGCTCGCCGCAGGCAGGAGTTCCAGCAGCGCGATCCGGGCGAGTTCGGCTGACACTTCCCGTGGAACCGGCGGCAGCGCGGCAAACGCTTTTCGCTCCGCCTCGCCCCAAAACCCGACAGCATCCTTCTGCACGAGGACCAAGCACCGCCACGCCGAGGGCAGCCGGACCCTCGACACCATCGGTGAAAGACGCGTAGGGGCCTTCCTCGCCTTCTCACCTGTGTAGCGACCGCTCTCCACGATCAGGCCACCGCGGGTGAAGCCATGGATGCCCACACACGACCGCTTGCCACGGGCGACCGCATCGGCGAGATGCAGCACTTCGGAGCGGTCGAAAAAGTATTCTTCTTGGGGCTCACTCGCCGCCCGACGCCAGAGATGCCACATCCCCGCGGCCACCGCGAGCCCGAGCTGTGTGCCACTGCCGAGCCCCACATGCTCTCGCGGAGCCGACACGACCTCCACGGCCACGCCTTCGTCGCTCCGGAAATCCCAGTGCCGCGCGGCATCTTTGGCAAACCAGACCACGCGATCGGCGAGGGGCCCTTGGGCCATGGTTTCGGTTGAGGGCTTCATCCGCAGCTGAATGCCCGGACGATCGACCATCACGCCCACGCCACCATACGACCGCACCTGCTCGTCACCAAAGGAAAACATCCCCAGGTGCAGCCGGGAGGGCGTGCGAACTTCTATCTCACGGGCGGCCGCCTCGCGCGGCGCACCGCCTGTCAGTCCAAAAACGTCAGATCGTGAAACCATGTAGACAGTAGACGCAGCATCCGCCGCGACAACAAGCCTCCCGGAAGAAAGTTCACTCGTCGCAGGGTTCGGCAACCCGAGCGCAGAGCATGCCAAACGCCTCCCGCTCCGACGTTCCGCCCGCCTTCACCACCAAGCCCGCGTGCGGTTTCAACTGCCGAGCAATCTCAGCTCGTTCGAGGAGCCCCAAGCGACTGACCAAGATCGCAGCCTCAATCACGGCATGCACGGCGCGGTTGAGCCCGCGAAACGGCCTGCCGACATGTGAGGCCACTACCTCGGCCACGAAGGCGCCTCGCTGCGATGACGTGTCGGCCTCGATCACCCGAAACTCATGGGCGACACACGCCTCTTGCAGCACAAACCCCTTCACCCGGCTTGCGGGCCGGGTTGGCAAAGACACCGACTCGCCCAGCACCAGCTTGGCAAACAGCAGGGCATTGTCGGTGGTGTGAAACACCCCCTCGCCATGAGCCGCGAGGTTGGCAAACGTGCTGCTTGTGGCAAACGGCTTAAGCGTGAGCCGCGTGAGCGCCCCGCTCCCGGCATCGATGTCGGCCTCATCGACGTGCGGCCCCATCGATGCCGCATGGCATGAACCGTCGGCCGCGATCGTGGTCACGACCCCTTCAAGAATCATGTTTCAACTCACTTTTTACTTCGTCAGCATCACTTCCGCCGACACAACACTCCCGAAGCGGCCCGAGTTGCGTCCCGCGCAGGAACATCTCAAAACGTGACCACGCCAGTGGGTTCGGGCGCGACAACCGGACGCACCCACTCCCCTTCCAAGAGCGGCTGCGGATCATGATGCGCGATCCCCGACATCGCCAGAAAGTTGGCCAGTAGGTGGTAACCGTATTCCGAGAGAATCGCTTCGGGATGAAACTGCACCCCATAGAGGCCGCCTGCCTCATCGGCGATCGCCATCACGGTGCCTTGGTCATCACGAGCCGCGACGGCGAGTTCCGGCGGCAGCGAGGCTTCGTCGACCACAAGGGAGTGGTAGCGACACCCCGCGAAGGGACTTGGCACGCCTTGAAAGAGCCCCGTACCCGCGTGATGCATCCGGCTTGTGCGGCCATGCATGGGCTCCACCGCCCGCACCACCTTCGCGCCATACGCTGCGGCGATCGCTTGATGCCCCAGGCACACACCCAGCACGGGAACGGTGCCCCGCGCCCACCGAACCGTCTCGACCGAGATGCCCGCTTCGCTTGGCGTACACGGCCCTGGTGAGATCACGATCGCCGACGGCCGCATCGCTGCCACCGCGTCAAGCGACGTGTCATGAGCGGGCACCACCTCCACGGCAACGCTTCGCACCAAACGCGCGAGATACCGCGCGAGGTTAAACACAAAGCTGTCGCGGTTATCGATCACCACAACCGGGCCAGGCGCGTGTGCGACGGTCATACCCCTACTCCTTTCACCGCCTGCAACACCCGCAGCATGCCCTCCGCTTTATGGAGCGTTTCCGCATACTCTTCAGCGGGATTGCTGGCCGCGGTGATGCCGCCGCCGGCCGAAAACGTGAGGCAACCCTCAGCCGCCACGAAGGTGCGAATGAGGATGTTGAAGTCGGCCGAACCGTCACAGGAGAGGTAGCCGATCGAGCCGCAGTAGGGCCCTCGGGCAAGGCCCTCCAGTTCTGAAATGATTTCGCACGCCCGCCGCTTGGGGGCCCCCGTCACGCTCCCGCCCGGGCTCACCGCAGCCAGGCAGTCGACGGCCCCAGCGGACGGCAACAGCTGCCCCGCCACCACCGACACGAGATGCTGCACGTAGGCATACCGTTCCAGCCTGCAGAGCGCCTCCACCCGCACACTCGCCGGCTCGCACACCCGCGACAGGTCGTTGCGGACGAGGTCCACGATCATCACGTTCTCAGCCCGATCTTTTTCACTCGCGTCGAGATCGGCTCCGGCATAGAGATCGGCCTCAGGGCTCTGCAGCACCCGCCGCGTGCCCTTGATGGGATGCATCCGGGCAACAGGCCGAGGGGCGCGGGTGAGTTGCAGCAGACGCTCCGGCGAACTCGAGACAATCCACTCCTCCTCCGCGAGGCCGCCACCGGAGAGATCAAACACCGCCGCAAACGGCGCCGCGTTGATCCGCCTGGCCGCCAGATGCAGGGCAGCCGCGGAAGGCCGCTCGGCCACGGCAAACCGCTGGGCAAGATTCACTTGAAAGATGTCGCCGCGGCGGATCCACTCCACAGCGTCTGCCACCATCCGCTCATAGCTCTCGGCAGTGTGGGTCGCGAGAATCTTTGCCGCCCCCGTCAGTGGCACCTGCTGCACCGCAGGCATCACCGCCGGACGGACATCAGCCGACACATCGCACGAGTCGTCGGGCTGCCCAAGCCGCTTCAGCGTGCTCTCGGCCCGACAGATCGCCCGCTCCCGCCGAGCCAGCGGGCCGTGCGCGTGATCGCCGTCCCCCGCAAAGCCTTGCGAGATCAGCCACCCGTTGCCGCGGCCGTGATCAAAAGCAAAGACCACGTCATAGAGCGGCATCAGGAGCGATGGTGTGACCGGTGAGGCCGGCGGAGGTGCGAGCCCGAGCAGGGCAAGACCGTAGTCGTAGGAGAGGAGCCCAGCGAAACCTCCCTGGAAGGGCGGAAGCCCAGGAATGCTTGGCGTGGCCAGCCGTGCGAGTTTCTTGGCGAGCGACGCGAGCACCTGCTCAGCCTCGAGAGCCGACTGCGGCTGAGGGCAACGCAGGGTCTCCAGCGGATTGGCCGCCACAAACGAGTACTGCGACAACCCGTGACTGCCGCGCGTGGGACCCGTCGCCGCGGGGTTGCTATCGAGAAAGAGCAACCCTGGAGCCGAAGCCAGGCGGGCAAACAGCTCGCACGCCTCCATTCCTCGCCGCAACTCGGCAACCACCCCGCCACTGGCAGTGAGCCAACTGCGTTCCACCCACGCTGAAGAGAGCAGCGGCACAGGCGTTGTCATTGCGGCTCCTCCGTGTCGGCCGTGAAGCCTCTCCGCCTGGCCGCCTCCGCCGCCTGGTGGCTCGGACCATGCCCTGCCTCGGCTTGCGTGAGGTGCCCCCAGTCGAGGGGCTGATCCTGTCGGTAGTCTTTGCCGAGGGTCAAGGCCGTCACGGCCTTTGCCATCTCATAGCCAAGGTAGAAGGCATGCGACGGATCCACATCGGTCCGCCCCGCCACCGCGAGCTGCGCAAAGAGTGCAAAAGGATCGCGCGACGCGAGGTGCAGCCCGGCTCCCACGAGATGCACCTGCTCCCCTTCAGCAAACACCCGGAAGTTGGGGTCGCGAATACTCTCCGCGAGCTGCCTGAGCGTCTCCTCCCCGTAGACCTGAGGCTTCCCGCCCCGCAGGGTCACAAGCCCCGGTTCAACATGTTTGGGAAGCGTGCGATGGGTGACTGCGTAGTGCACAAGACGCCGCGCCAGATCGCACTCGCGGACACTCGATCGAGCCCAGTGAATCACTTCCGTGGTCAACACGGAGCGAATGCCAAGTTCCTGACAAAACCCCAAGAGCATCACGTTCACGCCGGAAGAGTCGACATCGGTGAGCTCCGTGAGATTGCCGGTGCCCATCATCATCTCGGCCTCGGGATACCGACGGCGGACATCGAGATAGCGACCGAGGCTGGCCGCGAACCCAAACCCGATCGGCTCAAGCACCGGATCCAGTCGGTGCCGCACCCCATCCCGCATCAGTCGCTGAACAGTGTCGTCAAAGCCTGCGAGCGTGGCAGGCACATCCGGCACGACCACGACCTCGACCCCCCAGTCAACCGCACGTTCCGCATTGGTTGAGTTCACGGAGAGCACAAGCTCCGCACCTGCCTGTGTGGCCGCCAGCACTTCGCTTGCATCAAACGAATCGATCGACACCCGCAAGCCCACGTCACGCAGAGCCCGCACCACATCGCCAACCTCCCGCCAACCGCCTTCCGGGTCGGCGCCGAGATCGATCAGGTTGGCTCCGTCGTGCGCGAGTCGCAGCGACTCGGTGACGATCTGCTGCCGCGACAGCCGCGGCGCATGATTGATCTCCGCCAGGATCTCAATGTCGTAACGTCCGTAGTCGACGCGATCGGCAGCCTGCTGCCCGAAGAACACATCGAGCTGCCGCAGATCCACCGGCCCTCGCTCCACCGGCACGCCCGCCACGGCCTGCACCTCCTCCAGCGGCCCGCTGACGAGGCCAGGCAGCACAACCCGGGTTGTGCCAGCGGGCACCTGCATCCGTCGCGCCACCAGTTTCGTGGTGAGCAGCGCAGCGACCGTCACATTCAGCACGTCGACGGTGTAGTCGAAGCCCACTTTCGGCGCGAGGGTGGCCAGGATCTTCCGGAGCGAGGGCTCCGCAAGCCGGCCGGTCACAAAATGGATGCGTTCACGAGGGTGTTCCACGATCAGAGTGTTCCACCGCCCTCGCCTCAGGGAAAGGCGCCCGCCGAAAGCCGCCGTTGACGGGGAGGACCTGCCCAGTCACCCAACTCGCCTCCGGCGACACAAGCCACGTGACGGCCGCCGCCACATCGGCCGGCTCACCCCACCGGCCGAGCATCGCTTCCCGCCGCGCCCGCCGTTGCCAGACCTCACTGGCCTGCTCCCCCCATGCGGTGCGGATCCAGCCCGGCGCTACAGTGTTCACGCGAACGGCCGGCCCGAGCGACCGAGCCAAACTCCGCGTGAAGGCCATGACAGCCCCTTTGGTGGCCGCAAACAACTGTCCGCTGTCGCCCTCCATCCCCACCTCGGCTTGATCCCAGCCAATCGTCACGATCGCACCGCGGCCCCGCGCGTGCATCGCCGCGCCGATCCGGCGGGCCATCGTGATCGTGCCCAGCACATCGACCGTGAGGAGCGACTCGAGTTTCTGTTCGAAGGAGTGGTGCGCAGCAGGGCCGGTCAGCACGTCCGCGCCAGCAACCGCGACGAAGATGTCGAGCGCAGGCAGCGCAGCGAGCACCTCATCGGCAAGCTGGGCAGCACCGCCCGCCTGCGACAAGTCGCCCAGGAAGGTGCCCGCATGCTTCCCCTCGCGGGCGAGTTCCGCCGCCACCTCACCGGCTGTGCTAGCTGAGCGGCCATGCACCGCCACGCTGCAGCCGGACTCGGCAAGCGCCAGTGCTACCACACGGCCAATCCCCCGCGACGAGCCACTCACAAACGCCGTGGTCCCCGTCAGGCTGCCGCCGTGACCAGAGGGCGTCATGACGCGGGCTCCGGTTCTGGTGTCGATTCTGGCGCGGGCTCGACCGGGACCTCCCCAGGCTCAGCCACCTCTTCAGGCTCCCTGCCAAGGTCGAGATCTGTGGCTTGCCCCAAGATCGGCAACACGTAGCAGGCCGCTTCCTCACCGTTTCGCACGAGCAGACGATCGCCAGACAGGCAGAGGTTGTTCCAAGTTTGCCCTTCGAGCATCTGCAGGCTGCCGTGCTCGCGGTGTGCTTCGGGTGAGGCATCGACCACAACGAGCGTGCCATCCTCGCCGAGCACGAGCAGTTGGTCGCCCACGAGCAAGATTTGCCCTTTGCCGTAGCGACCCCGCTTCAACGCCCGCTGCC
>JBMTLP010000158.1:0-7097 GCA_049433245.1 Pirellulales bacterium | reverse complement strand
ATCCTCCAGCCGTTGCCCTTCCTCGACCGCGAGATCTGGATCGTCGTACCAAGTGGAAAGCAACGTCAAGGATTCCGCATAACGACCGGCCTTAAGCTGCTCGTGGGCCTCGTCCCAATCTGCGGTGAACGCAGCAAGTTTCGAGTTATTGACCGAGGACAGCGGCGTCATCGCCCCCACGGGAACCTGCGTAGCTTCGGCGTCTTCGCCGGGAAAAGCGGCTGGCGGCTCGAAGTCGGGATAGGGATCGGCAGGCTGGCGGGCAAACCCATCCAGCGGAGGCTCTGCGGCCGTTTCAAAGTCTGTTCCCTCGGATGGCGGAGGCCCTTCACGGCCAGCCACGTAGGTGGGGCCCGTCACGGCCGCAACCTCGGCGGCAGCAGGGGCGAGGGAAACTGCCGGTGGAGGCATAAGGGACGAGGCAACCGACGTCGGCGCCGCTTCAAACGGGGCTGCAACCACCGGGGGCGTCAACGGGGCTGTCGGCGTTTCTGGAGCGATTTCAGGCTGTTGTGTCGCAAATGCGGGGGCCTCACCGCCATCAACCACGCCCTCTTCAACCGCATTCTTGCGACCCTTTTGGATCACCGAATACCCGCCGTAGAGGATGGTGCCCAGCAGAATGAGCACGATCAGAGGCTTCACAGCCTCCGCCGAGTCTGATCCAGAAGATGCCCGCTTTTTTCGGCCAGCCATGGGAGTTCCTCATCTGCCATACATGCCGCGATCCGCCCTTCCGTGGGCCGCTCGGGCGGGCAACAGTAGAAAACCCGCGGTTTGCATGCCAGACCGCTTGCAACCGCTGCTGACGGAGAAAACCACCGTCCGCCTGCACGCGTGATGGCAGAGGCTGTCAGCGAGGCGGCTGTGCACCGCGAGCGAGGAGGTATTCCCGCACTTCGGCGGCCAGAAAGAAGCTGCCAGCCGCGCACACGATCCCTCCCTCCCCCGCCAGTCGCAGCGCTATGCGGATCGCCTGAACAGGGTCCGCCTCCTCCTCGCACGTCGCGACGAGGGTTGGCAACGCGGCTGCTGTGGCATGCCGCAAGCTATCGAGGGCTGCCGCTCGCGGATTGCAGTGGAAGCGTGTGAGCACGAGGCGATCCACCCAGCCCCCAGCCGCAGAGAGCATCTCCACGAGTTGTTTGTCGGCACTCGCCGCAAACACGAGCACCCGCAGCCCACCGTTGGCGGCATCTCGTGGCAAGGTCTGAAAGAGCGCCGCCATTGAAGCCGCGTTGTGGGCTGCATCCACAATCACCCGCGGCTGCTCCCCAAGTTGTTCGATCCGGGCGGGGAGTTGCACGGTTGCCAAGGCCCGCCGCGCGCCTTCCCAGGCCACCTTGAAGCCGCGGGCATGCAGGACGGACGCAGCGGCGATCGCGAGCCCTGCGTTGGTGGCCTGATGAGCACCGACCATCCGCACCTCACAGACTTCGCGCCCAGCCGCATCTACCGGCAACGCAAACCTCCGCGGTGACAGCGGAACCACCTCCACTGCGTTGCGGCTCGCGAGTTTGCCCACCGATGGGAAACACGTCAGCCGCAGAGCAAAGTCCCGATCGATGGCGAGGAGTGGAGCCCGCTTCCGCGCAGCCACGTCTGCGATCACGGCGAACGCCTCCTGATCACGGACGCCACAGAGAATTGGGCAGCCACGCTTGATGATGCCAGCTTTTTCGCGGGCGATCAGGGGCACAGTGTCGCCAAGTTCGGCCATGTGATCGAGGCTGATGCTGGTGATCAGCGAGAGCACTGGCTCACAGACGTTGGTGGCGTCGAGCCTCCCTCCCAGGCCCGTCTCCAGCACCGCGAGGTCCACTCCCTTGTCGCGAAAAGCAAGAAAGGCGACCGCGGTAACGATCTCAAACCAGGAAGGTCCTCGATCGCCTCGCTTAGCCGCTGCGACGTCCATCTGCTCCACCGCCACTTTGACCCGCTTCCAAGCGGAGGCCAGATCTGCCCCGCTGATCGGCAGGCCATCCATCGCAATCCGTTCCTCGACGCTGTGCACGTGTGGCGACATGTAGCGACCAACGCGATAGCCAGACGCTTGGAGCATGGCGGCCAGCATGGCCACCGTGGAACCCTTGCCCTTGGTACCCGCCACATGGACGACCGTGAGGCCTTTGTGCGGTTGCCCGATGAGTTTGAGCAGTCGTCGCATCCGCCGCAGCCCCCACCGGCCGGGCGACGCGGTTCGCTCGTAGTTGATCCTTCCATCCAGCCAGGCGACCACCGCATCCCGCTCTGACGCAGCGCGAGGTCGGGAGCGTGATTCTGCGGAAGATGCGGGAGTGGGGCGACGGGGCATGAAAGCGTTCCGGGACAGCAACTGAGTCTAGCGGCCTCAGGGGAAAGCCCTCGCTTGTTTTTATCCGCCCGCGGCTGAAGCGCCGCGTGGGGACGTGGCCACGGTTTGGCCTTGACCTTTCCCCAAGGAAGGCCGAACTTCCGCCCCAACCTCGGCTCAATCCAGCCACCGCCCCCAGGGCCCAGACACTCCTCTCCGGTGTAGCGAAGCGTGACGTCACCAACACCACGATCTGTGCCGCCACGGTTTTTGGCGATGCGAGCGACCTGCTGTCGGCTCTCGGCGATGGCGCTTGGCTGGATGGTGCTGCTGAGTTTCCTAGCCACCGCGACGAGCTGCGGCGACGAACTCTCCCCTGCAGCCGACGTCTCGGTGACAGCCCCTGCCGCATCCTTCCCTCCGCTGTATGTCACCGATCCGGGTGGCGACCTGCCCCTTGTCAGCCCCGCCTACCCAACGCCCATGCTCGGCTGGCAGGGAGGCTGCACGGATTGCGGTGATCCGCATGGCTGCGGAACCTGCTGGCCGCGGTGGTTCGCCTCAGCAAGTGGGCTGGTGATGACCCGCACCCTTCCCAGTGGCGTTCCCGTCTCCACGAGCCCCGGTGGTGTCGCGCTGTTGTCGAGCGACGCTTCAGCCAACTGGCCTGGCGGCGTCGACTTTCGCATCGGCCGTTGGTTTGGTCCGCAGCAGCGACACGGTGCTGAACTGATCTACTGGGGTCTCTACAACATCGGCTCGGCCGCAGTCGCAGATGGTGGCGGGCTCGATGCGATTCCATCGCTCGCGCCGTCGATCATGCTGGGAGCGACGCCTGCCGACACGTTCTTCGCGAACGCCTCAGCCCAGCGGATTGCCCGCAACGATCTCGTTAACGACGTGGAGGTCAACTGGCTCTACGCCACGGGCACGCACCCGGAACGACTCGATGAGCAGCATCGTTGGTCGTGGGTATGGCTCGCCGGCTTTCGTTACTTCCAACTGCTCGACACGCTGACTCTCACGAGCCCTTCGGATGCCGCGGACCCGTTGATTCTCAACACAACAACCAACAACAACCTCCTGGGAGGTCAGGTTGGCACGCGTGTCGACTGGAGATTTGCTCGCCGCTTTCGTCTTGCGGCGATTCCAAAGTTCATGCTCGCTGGCAACTCAGTCTCCAACCTCTCCAGCCTGGAGACGGCCGACGGCACGCTGGCCACATACGGCAGCGGCAACACGGTCAGCGGTCGAGCGACGGGGAGCACCTTCGCCTACCTCGGCTCAGTCGATGGACTCATCGCGTGGGACGTGACCGACCAGTGGAGCCTGTGGTTGGGCTACCGAGTGGTGGGCGTGGGCAACGTGTTGCAGTCCGATACCGTCTGGCCCACCAGCATCACAGGGCCGAGTTCGATCGCCCTGATCAACACGTCGGGTAGCACCGTCGTTCACGGCGGCTTTGCGGGCTTCGAGAGCCGCTTCTAGCCCGCTGGGGCGTCTTTCCAGCCGCTGCAGCAGTAGTCGATCGCTCGGGCGATCTCACTCTTGAGATCCTTGCGAGCCACGATGCGGTCGATGAACCCGTGCTCGAGCAGAAACTCGCTTGTCTGGAACTCCTTCGGCAGTTCGATCCGGATCGTGGCCTTGATCGTCCGCGGTCCCGCAAATCCGATCAGCGCCTTTGGCTCCGCAAACACGAGGTCGCCAAGGCTGGCAAAACTGGCTGCCACCCCACCCATCGTGGGATTGGTGAGAATGGAGATAAACAGCCCCCCCGCCTCCGAATAGCGAGCGAGTGCCGCCGAAACTTTCGCCATCTGCATCAGCGAAAGAATGCCTTCGTGCATCCGCGCACCACCCCCCGACGCGCTGACAATAATCAGCGGGAGCTTTTCACGTGTGGCCCTTTCCACCAACCGTGTGAGCCGCTCACCGACGACGCTTCCCATGCTCCCCATGATGAACGCAGAGTCGGTCACACCGCAGGCCACGCGACGGGCGCGAATCATCCCATTGCCGGTCAAGACGGCATCCGTGAGCCCCGTTCGCCGCTGTTCCGCCACGAGACGCTCGGCATAGGGCTTCTTGTCGCGAAAACCGAGCGGGTCAGTGGGGGCCAGGTGGGCATCCCATTCCTCAAACGTGCCTTCGTCGAGAAGCTGGGCGACGCGTTGCTGAGCCGAGACATACCAGTGATGCCCGCACTTTGGGCACACGTTGAGCATCGCTTCCGCTTCTTTGCGGAAAATCGTGTCGAGACACCCGCCACACTTCAGCCACAGCCCCTCAGGCACGCCTCGCTTCGGTCGCACGTTGGTGGGCGAGCGATCCGCGCTGTCAGCGGCGAGCACGTCGCCTTCTGCAGCTGCCGCCGTGCCCGCCCGGCCACCCAAGATGGAACTTCGGGGGCTCTCCATGTGATCGAACTCCTGCATGGGGCGGTATGTGCGTACCGCCAGTGACTGTCCATGTGCTGTCAATTTCTCGAACCGGATGCACAAGTCTCGATTCTAGCCCCACGCACCACTGGCCGCTGCGCTGAAACGCTCAGAGCAGGTGGCGGCAACGACCGCCGCTCAGCCTACAGGGGCTGGCGTGCGGGTCGCCCCCACGGTGCCCCACTGGTCATCCAGAGGGATCGACACGAACCCGGGGGCATTGGCGACGCGACGCCACAGATCGCCGACGGGCTGCCCCATCGCCATCCAGCGGACAACCCTGTCGAGGGGATCTGGCAGCACGAGAGCGACCCTCACGGCCGTGCTCTTCCTCAGGAACCGCTCGAGTGCCGACTCCACGCGGCGGCAGGCCTCGTCGAGCGTTTCCCCTTCTGGCGGCGACACGCTCCAAGGATTGGACTGCCACTGGCGATGCAACTTCGGCTGGCGGGCGCGTATTTCATCAGCACTCGACCCCTGCCAGAGGCCGAGATCGAGATTCTCCAAACCGGCAATCACACGCGGCTCTATCGCCAGCCGCCGCCCGATGATACGAGCGGTCTGTAAAGCAGCAGCATCAGCTGAGGTGACAAGCACATCCGGGAGCACCTCGCTCATGTGCCGAGCCACCAGCTCAGCCTCCTCGACACCGTCGCCGCACAGCGGCACTTTGAGTGTGCCGCGAATGCGTCCCTGCATCTCGTAATCGGTCGCTCCAGAACGGATCACGACCAGTGTGTCAGCCATCTTTCAAGATGACTCCGGGGGAAACAGTTGCAGCGGGTCGCGGTTGCATCCTCATGCAGCCTCCCGCGCAGTCTGCTCGAGCTCAGCCAGAGCACGGGCATAATTGTCGGACCGCAGCACAGCACTGCCTGCCACGATCAGTTCGGCTCCTGCAGCAGATGCAGAGCCAATCGTTGAGAGGGAAATCCCGCCATCGACGGCGAGTCGCAGCGGCCGCGTACGACCGTGCCGCAGCATGGCGAGAGTTGACAGTTTCTCGAGAGCGGAGGGAAGGAAGGCCTGGCCACCAAAGCCCGGTTCCACACTCATCACCAGCACTCCGTCGCACAGTTCGCGATCAGCCCCTGTCAGGAGCGGCTCAATCGCCGCCACCGGCGTCTTCGGGCTGATGGCCAACTGCCCCAGCACGCCAGCGTGCCGAAGTCGGCTCAACGCTTCCAACGGATCGGACAGGGCTTCGAAATGGAGCGTGACGATATCCACGCCGGCGTCGAGGTACGCATCGAGCGTCGCCAGCGGGTCCTCAATCATCAGGTGAGCCTCGACCGGCACTCGGGACGACCGACACACAGCCTCTACCACGACCGGCCCGTACGTGAGTTGTGGCACAAAACGGCCATCCATCACATCCAGATGGAGAGCTCGGGCGCCGGCCGCCTGCAGACGTTCCACCTCGTCGTGGAGATGGCCGAAGTCACACAACAGCAACGACGGCAAGACCGCAGGGCCCGACGCGAGCAGTTCGGTGACAAGTTCGGGAGCGACTGCCGGTGCACGAACGTGACGGAAACGTGATGCCGGCAGTCCCACTGAGGGGGCCGACTCGCAGGCAGGCGAACCCTGCCGAACATGTTGTGAGGAATCTGATGACACGCTTCGTTGGCCGAGGCCGCTTGCTGCCGCTCTCGGTGGAGGTATTCTACCACGCGCCCCTCCCCTGCCCGTCAAGCCCCGGCTTTCCAGGCCGCAGGGAACGGCCCAACCCGCTTTCACACAGCCCTAACAATTTTCGGCCACACTCTCCATTAGCGAACGTTTTTTAGTCAGACACTCCGCTGACTCGCACTGCAACTGCAACGATTGCCCGCGTGGGCGTTCTGCCACCAGATTGGTGCTGAAAGCGGAGTTGAGCAGATGCCGGCCCTCGCAAATGGAGCGGCACGTCCCCCACTTCTTTAAAGAAAGCCGTTGCATGTCGCGCCTTCTTCGCCGCTGGACCTCCTTCATCGCCGCAGCCTCCGCGATCTCCCTGCTCACAGTTGCTGCCAGCCGCCTCACCGCAGCCCCTCCCGAACTCGACGCTCGCTTGCCGGCCTACGAACGCGCCGGTGGTGAAGTTTCCGGCGCCCTCAAGTGCGTGGGATCCGACACGATGAACAATCTCGTGGCGCTGTGGGCAGAAGGTTTCAAGCGCTCCTATCCGAGTGTCCGCGAAGCGATCGAGGGGAAGGGTTCGTCATCCGGCCCCCCTGCCCTCATCGAAGGCACAGCGACTTTCGGGCCGATGAGCCGCGAATGGAAGCCGAGCGAAATCGACGAGTTCAAAAAGAAGTTCGGCTATCCACCCACGGTGCTTCCCACGGCGATCGACATGCTGGCCGTGTTTGTTGACAAGG
>JBMTLP010000157.1:0-7051 GCA_049433245.1 Pirellulales bacterium | reverse complement strand
ATCTGTGGCAACTCTCACAGGTCGTCGCCCGAGCAGCACCGGCATCTACGACAACAGCGTCACGTGGCACGAAGTGCTCCGGGACATTCCCACAATTCCGCAACACTTCCATGCGCACGGCTACCACGTCGCGGGAGGAGGCAAAGTCAATCACCACATGCCGGGGTTCAACCGTCGTAGCGACTGGAACGAGTACTTCGACCAGGTGTTCGACGGCCACTACCAGGACCGGTTAGCGCGAGGGCTCGACATCAGTGATTTCTGCTGGCCGGAAGGATTCCCGCTCAATAACATCCCGGCGGTGCAGGCATTCTCGAAGCCGCCGCAGAATCCGAATGAGTTCGATTGGGGGCCGTTCGACAAATCCGACCTGGAAATGGGGGACGGCCAGCTGGTCGCCTGGGCGGAGCGGCTGCTGGCAATGCCTCCCAGCCAGCCGTTCTTTCTGGCAACCGGTATCTATCGACCGCATCTGCCGTTCTACGCGCCGCGCACGTACTTCGACCTGTATCCGCAGGACCAGATCAGCCCCCCGGTGATGAAAGCCGACGACTGTGACGATCTCCCGCCGGCGGGGCAAAAAATGGCGGCCGAGCGTCGTCCCGATCTGGAACTGGTGCAGCGCAGCGGCCAGGACCGCGCACTGCTGCAGGCGTATCTGGCGAGCATCACGTTCGCCGATGCCCTGATTGGCCGACTGCTCGATGCTCTCGACTCCAGCCCGGCAGCCAGGAACACGATCATCATCCTCTGGTCAGATCACGGCTGGCATTTGGGGGAGAAGCAGCACCTGCACAAGTTCACCCTGTGGGAGAGGTCGACTCGCGTGCCGTACATCATCGTTGCGCCGGGAGTCACGCCGGCCAACGCTCGTTGTTCACGATCGGTTGGGCTGATCGATATGTTCCCGACGCTGATCGAGCTGTGCTCGTTGCCCACGGTGGATGCACTTGACGGGGTAAGCTTGGTCCCGCTGCTGAGTGAACCCGACCGCACATGGGACCGTCCAGCGCTCACGACACACGGCCGCGGAAACCACTCTCTGCGCACCGAGCGCTGGCGTTACATCCGCTACGCCGACGGCGGTGAAGAACTCTACGACCACTCGACCGACCCCAATGAATGGCACAACCTCGCCGGCAAGCCTGATTTCGTGCCCGTGAAGGCGAAACTCGCCAGATCACTGCCGATGACGGATGCTGCAGCGCAGAGGTCGAAGAAGAAGTCAAAGCAAGCAGAAGGAAGCGTACCTCCGACATGAACCAAATCCTTACGCTCCTTACCGCATTGCTGCTCGTACTCGTAGCCGAGACCCATGCTGCTGACGCGCCGAAGCTTGCTGCCCAACCGAACATTCTGCTCATTTACTCAGACGATCACGGCTGGGCCGACTTGGGACTTCAGGGCGTCGACAAGGACATCCGGACGCCGCATCTCGATCAGCTTGTGCAGGACGGTGTGAGATTCACCCGCGGCTACGTCACGGCGCCCCAGTGCGTGCCCTCGAGGGCTGGGGTCATCACGGGCCGGTACCAGCAGCGATTCGGAGTGGAGGACAACAACAAAGGACCGCTGCCGCTCAGCGAACTGACCATTGCAGAACGGCTGAAACGTGCTGGTTACACAAGTGGCTGGGTCGGCAAGAGCCATCTCGACATCAACAGCGCGAGGGGAGTCGACAAGAACTCGCGGATCCTCCGCGATCATCTGCCCCATCATCAGGGGTTCGACGAGTACTTTCGTGGTGAGATGCGAGACTACTACGCTTCGCACGACCTCAACGGACAGCCGTTCGCAGACGCACCCCGGCTCGTGACAGACAATCGCTTTCGAGTGAATGTTCAGACGGACGCGGCGCTCTCGTTTCTCGACCGTCGGGCCGCCAATCCTTCGCAGCCTTGGTTTCTTTACCTTGCGTGGTATGCGCCACATGTCCCGCTCGAGTCACCCGAGCCGTGGTTCTCGCAGACTCCCGTTACGTTGCCCCAAGAACGCCGACAGGCGCTCGCCATGATTGCCGCGATGGACGACGGGCTCGGTCGCATCCGCGACAGGCTGAAGGACATGGGAGTCGACGAGAACACGCTGATCTTCTTCATTGGAGACAACGGTGCACCCCTGAAAGAGGGCGCGTGGAATGGTTCGCTCAATCTGCCACTGATTGGCGAGAAGGGAATGCTCACCGATGGCGGCGTACGGGTGCCGTTCGTTGCTGCTTGGCCCGGAAGGATTCCGGCGGGCCAGGTGTATGAGCACCCGGTCAGCTCGCTGGATGTGGCCGCCACCGCCGTGGTGCTCGCTGGTCAACCGCACGATGAGAATCTCGATGGCGTGAACCTGATGCCGTACCTCACCGGCGAGAACGAAGACCCACCGCACGACGCATTGTTTTGGCGCTGGCGTTCACAGGCCTCTGTGCTGGAGTTTCCTTGGAAACTCGTTCAACTCGGCGACCACGAGCGATATCTGTTCAACGTGAACGCGCCGGAGGGTGAATCGAAGAATCTCCTGGCCGAGCATCCCGAAATGGCTACTCGACTCCAAGCGAAACTGGAGGCGTGGAGCGGCAACCTGCGGCCTCCCGGCCCTCCGGAGACGAACAACGACCAGGACAACATGTTCTTTGCTGCGCACGTGGACAAGACAATCGAAAAGGCTGTCAAGCGGAGGTCCTCGGGCAAATCTCCCGACAACAAGCCCGCACAGGAAGCCGGCGCTCTGGGTTGGATCTGTCGCAACGGGACGCTTGCGTTGAGGAACGGAGGTTTGGTCCTTACTTCCGACGGAGGTCAGGCCAGAAACGCAACAGCCTTTCTCACGCATTCGCAGCTCGATCTGCCTGGCCCCGTGACGGCCGTCTTGAAACTGCGCGCCATCAATGCCGGAGACGGTCGCGCGAGCATCACTTGGCGGACGAAGGCAGAAAGCTTTGAGCCGCATCAATCGGCAACTTTCAAGTGGCCCGAGGATGCTGAATGGCAGGAAGTTCGCGTGCAGTTAACAGAGAAGTCCAACATCATCCATCTGCGGATCATTCCGCCTGTGGGATCGACCGAGGTCGACATTCAGTCCATCGTTCTGCAAAGCCAAGGCGGTGAGCCACGCGCATTTGTGTTCGACACAAAGTAGGTCGGTTGTGAGATTCAGTTGGAAACAGACTCCATCGCTCCGTGCCCTGAAGTTGATCGCGTCAGTCCGCGGACATGGGGCAAGCGCACTCCGGAGCGCTGTACTGCAGAGTATGCGTGGCGAGGACGAGCCGCGGGCCCGAGTGCGCGGCAGCCGCCGTCAGGCGAGCATGGGGGGAGTGGAATCAAGCGGAGCTGAGACTATGGCGAACGTACCAACTCGATTACGCAAGCTGCTCTTGTGCCGCGGAACCACGCTGCTGCTTGTGTGTTTCACGGTGTGCCCCGTAGCAAGTCTGGGACAGACGAATGGTCCTCTGCGGGTGCATCCTGAGAATCCCCGCTACTTCGCAGATGTTTCCGGACAGGCGATTTTGCTGACCGGCTCGCACACCTGGAACAATCTGGTCGACATTGGCTCGGAAGATCCGCCACAGTCGATCGACTTTGATAATTATCTCCGCTGGCTGCAGAAGCATGGCCATAACTTCACGCGCGGCTGGACCTGGGAACCGACCCGCTGGGATACGACCGCTATGCGCAACGAGGCCTGGCGGAACGGCAATCATCAGGTCAGTCCGCATCCTTGGCAGCGAACCGGACCGGGGATAGCTCTGGATGGCAAACCGAAGTTCGATCTCACGCAGCACAACCCTGCGTATCTGAACCAGTTGCGTCAGCGATTAGCTAGAGCGCGAGAAGCCGGAGTGTATGTGTCGGTGATGCTGTTCGAGGGCTATGGCGTGCAATTCCAGCCCGATGCCTGGCCGAATCATCCGCTGAACCCTGCCAACAATGTCCAGGGAGTCGATGGCGACAAGGACGGTGACGGCAAGGGGATCGAGATTCATCAGGCGGCCAGGAACCGCGTCACCAAGTTCCAGCAGGAGTATCTCCGCTGGCTCGTCAGCGGACTGAATGAGTTTGATAATCTGCTCTACGAGGTATCAAACGAGACTCATCCTAGTTCGACAGAGTGGCAGTATGATGTCATTCGGTTTGTGAAGGAGGTGGAAGGCGGACTGCCGAACCAGCATCCGGTCGGCATGACGTACCAGAATCGTCGCGGTAAGAACCAGACGCTTTTCGACAGCCCGGCGGACTGGGTCTCTCCAAATTCTGAGGGTGGATTTCGTGATGATCCACCGGATCAGAAAGGAACCAAGGTTGTGCTCAGCGACACCGATCACCTCTGGGGGATTGGCGGGGACGCAACTTGGGTTTGGAAGACCTTCACCCGCGGACTCAATCCGATCTTTATGGACACCTACGAAGGGAAGGTTCTCGGGAAAGTGCGGCCGCAGGATGATGGCCCGCGTCAGGCGATGGGACAGGTGTTGCGACTGTCCCGCACGATCAACCTCTCGAAATCGACCCCGGCGAGTGATCTCGCTTCAACCGGCTACTGTCTGGCCGAAACAGGTGTCTCCTATATTGTGTTTGCGCCTGAAGGCGGAGAGTTTTCAGTGGATCTGAGTGCGGCCTCTGGCGATTTTCCTGCGTTGTGGATCGATCCGGTCGCAGGCACACGAGCCCCCGCAGGACAAGCAGTTGGTGGTGTGCGGCAAAAGTTCTCAGCACCTTCCGACAATGCGGTGGTCCTGTTCCTGAAGCGGAGTTCACCACCATGACATACCGTTGCTCATCCGCTGCGGTACTCCGTGCGGCCGATGTGCGTGTCATTCATCGTCAGGATCAACGTCCGTACGGATAGCGTGTCTGGAGTTGTTCATCATTCACGGAGAATAGACACGCGATCTGCTGGTTGCCTTTGATGTGCAGGTGAACGGTAGGAAGCACGTGGGGGACAGCCCGGTCAGTTTGTCTCGCGACGCCTGCGAGACATGGGAGGCCCCGGTTCTGGTGTTCGTCCATCATCATCACCTGCAGCAGGGGCCATCCAGTTTGCCTACGCCAATCCAGTCCTCTATCAGGCGTCCCGGACGCGAGGTCACGCGGTGTGTTGGATGCGGTGCCCAATCAACTTCCACGACAACGACGATTCTCCGCTCACGGCGGCCTTTCCAGCCGGTGGGTGTCGCTCATGGACATCATTCGAAGTGGCGAGGGCGATTCCTCTTCCCGGCTCACCGCAACACGCTGCAGAAGGATCTGCGAGGATCGCGCGATCGACTCCTGCTCAAGCGGTACCGAAACTGCTCCAATGAAACACTGAGCATTCATTCCGCAGCCGACAGACGCCCGTGTCGTGCTGCGCGAAGGGAAGACTGTGATCGGTGACACTCCTGACGAACTGCAGACGACATACGGACGGCGGACTACGACGAAGACTCGAAGACCACGAATCCGGCCACCGGGTGAGTTCCAAGGATCCAGATCAAGTTCAGTAAAGTGAAGTTTAGGCCATGACACATCGCTCCTGCGTGCCCTTACTCATACTTTTGCATTTCGGCTTGTCTCTCGGGTTAGTCCCGCTCGATGCTGCCGAGCCACGGAACAACATCGTCCTGTTCCTGATTGACGATCTTGGCTGGCGCGACGTGGGCTGCCAGGGAAGTAGGTACTATCAGACGCCGAACATCGACCGGCTGGCCAGTGAAGGCGTTCGCTTCACCGACGCGTACGCGGCATGCGCCGTTTGCTCGCCGACCAGGGCGGCCGTCTTAACGGGGAAGTATCCAGCACGACTGATGCTGACGAACTGGCTTCCTGATGGTCGTTGGAATCCCAAGGCAAAACTGCGGGAAGGAAGATTCTTACGAGGTTTGCCAGCCGAAGAACTGACGCTGGCCGAGGCGCTGCGAGAGGCTGGCTACAGGACCGCGAGCATCGGCAAGTGGCACCTCGGCAGCGAACCGTTCAGCCTGCCGGAGCATCATGGATTCGACGTGAACATCGCCGGGAACGCGCACGGGGCCCCTGGAAACTACTTCTTCCCTTACGACGGCGACTGGCTGATTCCTTCCACCGGGCTGCGCGCGAAGTGGAATGTCCTGCCGGATGGCGGCGATGGGGAGTACCTCACCGACCGGTTGACGGACGAGGCGGTGAAGTTCATCCGCGACTGTGGTGACCAGCCGTTCTTCCTGTACTTCCCACACTACGGTGTCCACACGCCTCTCCAGGCCAAGCCCGATATGGTCGCCAAGTACGAGGCGATTCCCGAGGCTGAGCAGCAGGGCAAGCCGGTGTACGCCGCGATGGTGGAGAGCATCGACGAGAGCGTTGGGCGCGTGCTTGCTGTACTGGAGGCACAGGGCATCGCACAGAACACCGTCGTGATCTTCACCAGCGACAACGGAGGATTCTACAACGCCACGAGTAATGCGCCACTGCGGGCGAACAAGGGGGCCTACTACGAAGGTGGCATTCGCGTTCCGCTGATCATCAGTTGGCCCGGTGTGTCGACTCCGGGACGAGTTGTTTCCGAGCCGGTCACCAGCACGGATCTCTACCCGACCTGCCTGGCGGCCGCTGGATTGCCTGGGAGGCCCCATCAACACATGGACGGCCTCGATCTGCAGCCACTACTCAAAGGAACCGGAACACTTCCAGAGCGTTCGCTGTTCTGGCACTTCCCTCACTACAACGACCATCCGTCCAGCGTCCCGAGCGGCGTCGTGCGCCAGGGGGACTGGAAACTCATCGAGACGTACGATCCGGAAGGAATCGAGTTGTACAACCTGGCCGACGATCTCGGAGAAGAAACGAACCTTGCCGCCACCGAGACCGCGAGAGTGGATGAACTCAGTCGTGAACTCGACGCCTGGCGCAAAGACGTCGGCGCGGAGATGATGCAACCGAATTGGGATTACGATCCTTCATCCTCGACGAGAAAGAAGAAGTCGAACGAGCTGCGTCGTGGTTCATCCTTCTAGATAGCTGCGCAAGGTGATGACCTGCCCCCCCTTAAACGAGGCCTCTTCGGGAGCGAGAACCCTGGGGTGCCGCAACCATGGGAG
>JBMTLP010000156.1:0-7132 GCA_049433245.1 Pirellulales bacterium | reverse complement strand
CAACTCGCTGCCGAGTCGTAGCCGCCCCATGTGCACGCAGAGGATGATGGCATGCTGAAAGATGCGATTCGAAGTGTCGTCTGGTCGATCGTGGTGGTCGTCATCAGCGGTGCGGTGCCGCAGCCGGCGCACGCCGCAGAAACGCCGCTGAATCTGCTGCTGATCACCGTCGATGACATGAGCTGCGATTCGGTGGGGGTGTTCGGCTGTCCGCTGCCAACTACCCCCAACATCGACCGTCTCGCCGAAAGCAGCCGGCGGTACGCCCACGCTCACGTGCAGACCGGCAGTTGCTTTCCCTCAAGGAACGTTCTGCTCTCCGGTCGCTATTCACACAACACCGGTGTGGAGGGCTTCTACCAGGTGCCAAGCGCGACCTATCCGCACTTCGTCGACCTGATGCAGGACGCCGGCTACTTCGTGGGCATCTTCGGCAAGGTCAGTCATTCCACCCCCTACAATCCCTACCGCTGGGACGTTGACCTCACGGTCATCGACGCAGGGAAACTGCACATCAAAAATCCGGAGTCTTACGAACAATCCACTCGCCGCGGCATCGAACTCGCTCGCCAGGCGGGCAAGCCGTTCTGCCTGAATATCAACGTCTCCGATCCCCACAAACCTTTCTATGGTGTCGACAACAAGAACGACCCCACGAACGATCCTTTTGTGCCGAGCGAAGTGTTTGACGCACGCGACGTTCCCATCCCTGGTTTTCTGTTTGACGACCCAGCTATTCGGCGTGAACTCGCGCAGTACTACTCGTCGGTTCGCAGAGCCGACGACTGTGTGGGCCGTATCCTCAAAGTGCTCACCGATGCGGAGTTGGACACGAGCACGATTGTTGTTTTTCTCTCCGACCACGGCATGCCGCTGCCCTTCGCCAAGACAGGCGTCTGGTACCACAGCACGCACACGCCACTGATCATCCGCTGGCCCGGAATCACGCAGCCGGGCTCGATCGACGAGGGCCATCTCGTCTCAGCCGTCGACGTGCTCCCCACACTGCTCGACGGACTCGGGCTTTCCTCTCCCACGGACCTCGACGGCCGTTCCTTTTTGCCCACACTCCGCGGACAACCGCAGGCCGACCGCGACCTCGTGTACACGTTTCACAATGAGAACTCGGGCAGAAACCGGAGCCCGATGCGAAGCGTGCAGACGAAGCGGTTTGGCTACATCTTTAATCCGTGGTCTGACGGTAGCCGAGTGTTCCGCACCGCCACCACCGGCACGCTCTCCTACCGCGCCATGCAACGCCGGGCCGTGAGTGATCCGAGCGTCGCTGCTCGTCTTTCACTGTTTGAGCACCGCGTGCCCGAGGAACTCTACGACTACGAGCACGATCCAGACGCGCTGCACAACCTGATCGATGACCCAACCTATGCCAAAATCGCTGACGAACTCCGCGAGGAGATGCGGAGCATCATGGAGGAGTCACACGATCCGCTTCTCGAACTCTTCAACCGCCGAGAGGACTCGGCATTTGTGAGTGCCGAGATCGATGCACTGCAGGCTGAGGCTGATGCTCGCGGGAAAAAGCGGAAGCGGGCGCAAGACGAATAGCGCTGGCCACCCCCCACCAATCACGCTCACTCGGCTTCGAGCCGACGGTACTTCTCTTCGTACTTCTTCCACAGTCGCTTGTGTCGGTCGTTGAGGTCCACCGGACGACCCTGCACAAACGCCGCTTCCACCTGAGTGGTCGTCTCGAGTGGGTCGCCATCGGTGATGATGAACGTGGCATCCTTTCCCTTTTCCAAAGAACCCACGCGGTCAGCGACGCCCAGGATTTCGGCCGGCGCGAGCGTGATCGCTTCGAGAGCCACCTCTGCAGGCAGGCCAAACGCCACCGCCATCGCGGCGTGATACGGCAGGTTGCGGAGCATGGAGGCCCCAAAGCGGCCCCCTCCCGAAATGCAAAACGTCACCCCTGCTGCATGCAGGCGGGCGGGGAGCGTGTAGGCGGTGTCGTAAGGTTCCCAGCGTCGCCGGGGCAAGCGATAGACCTCGCTTACGATCACGGGAATCTTGTGCTTGATGAGCAACTCAGCACAGAGGGGGGCGTCGTACCCGCCATGAATGATGGCGGGCACGTTCTGCTCAACCGCGAACGCCACGGCTGCTTGAATCTGCTGAAGATCGTCGGCATCGATCACCAGTGGCATCTCGCCGGCGAGCAGAGGCTGCATCGCCTCAAGTCGCGCGTCTTTGGGGGCTGCGTCGTCGGCAGCCCGCGCCTTGCCGTAAGCTCGCGCGTCGTGAAACGTCTCGCGGCGCCGCTCCAGCGCGCGATCTCGCTGAGCCATCTGGTCCTTCGCCGAAGACTCGGAGTCCCACTCGATCACCGGCGACATCGCCGGCCAGACCAGATGCATTGCAACACCAGGCTTGAGCGTGAGGTCTTCGTAGGTCCAGCCGTCGAGTTGCATCACAGCCGACTGGCCAGACAGCAGCCCGCCCTTGGGAGCCGTCAGCGAGAGGAGCACGCCATTGCTCCGCGCCACCGGAATCAACTCGCTATCGGGATTCACCGAAACCCATGATTTGACGTTTGGGTTGATCGAACCAGCCTCGTTGAAGTCGAGCGTGGCCCGCACCGCGTTAATCTCTACCAGCCCGATGTCGCTGTGTGCCGCGAACAGACCTGGATAGACGTGCTTTCCAACTGCGTCGATCCGCATGGCCTTCTTCGGCACCTTGACCTGCGTACCGATCGCCGCGATCTTCCCGTTTCGTATGAGTAACGTGGCATGCTCATGCACCCCACCCGCCACGGTGTGGACTGTCGCGTTCATGATCGCCACAGGCCTGTGCGAGGACTCTCCCGGGATCTCAGGATTGCCCCAGACCACCCCAGCTTTAAGGGTCATCGCCACCACCAACCCGACCAAGCCGCGCTGCACTGATCTGCCAAACATCGCTCTTCACCTTTCACCGAAACATGGATTGGAGAACGGCTCCCCCCCTGTGCGGAAGCCGTTGCTGCGGGCTCACTCGCCGGCCCGATGGGTGTGCCCGTGGTCGTGCCCATGACAGAAAATGTCTTCCCGAGGCCACAGGTCGCTTTCGTCTTTGCGCTTTTCGTCGGCGCTCGCCATTTCCTCACCTGAGTCGAGGATCTTCTGCACGAGTTGGTTGCGTAGCACGGCGTCGCGATGTCGCATCTGCTGATCTTCAGTCATGTCGAAGTACCGGCGACCATCGATCCAGGTCTGCTCCACACGCGATGTGATCGCCAGTGGCTGCCCGCTCCAGACCACGAGGTCAGCGTCCATCCCAACGGTGACCGCTCCCACCCGGTCGTCGATTCGCAACTGGCGAGCAGGATTGAGCGTGACAAACTTGAGCGCCTCTTCTGGCTCGACCCCGCCATACTTCACCGCCTTGGCCGCCTCCTGATTCAGGTGGCGACCGAGTTCACGGTCGTCGGGGTTGAAGGAGACGACCACGCCGGCATTGTGCATCAGTGCGCCGGCATAGGGGATCGCGTCGAACACCTCAAACTTGTAGGCCCACCAATCGGCAAAGGCCGACCCGGTCGCTCCGTGCTTAGCCATCGCGTCGGCCACCTTGTAGCCCTCGAGGATGTGCTGGAAGGAACCGATCGTGATAGAAAACTCTTCCAGCGTGCGCAGGAACGCGAGAATCTCGTCCTGCCGGTAGCTGTGGCAGTGAATCCACCGCTCACCAGCCACGATTTCTGCCAGCGCCTCGAGTTCGAGATCGCGACGGGGAGGAAGGCCACGCCCCGTCTGCTCCCAACGCCGCCAGGCCTCGCGATACTCCCGCCCAGCGTTGAGCCCGTCGCGCATGATCTGCTCCACACCCATTCGCGTCTGCGGATACCGGGTGGTGTGATCATCGCCCCAGTTAGCCTGTTTTACATTTTCGCCCAGGGCAAACTTGATGCCCTGCGGTGCTCCCGCAAACTTCATCTCCTCCGGCAGGGCCCCCCAGCGAAGTTTGATCACCTGGTTCTGCCCCCCGATGGGATTCGCTGAGCCGTGCAGCACGTTAGCCGACGTCACGCCACCGGCGAGTTGGCGGTAGATCGTGATGTCGTCGGAATCGATGAAGTCTCCGATCCGCACCTCGGCTGTGATCGCTTGGGTGCCCTCGTTCACGCCGCCATCGGTGGCCATGTGGGAGTGGCAGTCGATGATCCCTGGGGTGAGATGCTTTCCGGCAAGGTCTATCACCTTCGCGTCTGCAGGCACCTCCAGTTCCGTACCAACCGCAGTAATCCGCCCCTCCTCCACAAGCACCGATGCGTCTTCGAGGACACCCTGCTCACCCAGAGTCCAGACGGTGGCATGCTGAAAGAGAACGGCCTTTCGCTGAACAGGCTGAGCATCAAGCCCCGCCGCGCCTAGGGGAAAGACCGCCGCACGGTGCGATGCCATCTCAACGTTCTCGCCTGGCGTTTCGCGGTCGACGTGTACCTCCGACTCACTGTCGGACTTGGCCTGTGCTGCATCCTCATCGCTTGTCTCCCGACGCGGCGACGTCTGGCTCCCCACAAAAGCGACCCTTCCGCCATCGGCAAGCGTGAGATGCCCCTCGAGTTGCATGCCGTCATCGTCGCCCGGCATGGCGACCGCCGTCAGCCGCACCACGCCGTCACCGAGGAGTTCAGTCCCCGAAAACGTGCAGGAGAACTGTCGGCCGCTCACCCCAAGTCGCTGGAGTTTGGTGGTCGCCTCCTGCTCACTCCGCCGTACGCTTCCTTTGAGCTCGGCGGGCTTCCCCTCGAGCAACAGCAGGAGCTCGGGCTGCCCCTCGAGGAGAAGCGACCACTCACCGCGCAGATCGAGTTGGGGCTCCCGTGCCACCTCAAATCGCACACCAGCAACCCAGGTCTCGAGCACCGCGGTCTTGTCGGCGAAGAGATCGCCATCAGTCACCACGAGGTTGGCGATTTTGCTCGGCTCGATCGTGCCGAGTTCGCCGTCCACACCGAGCAGACCCGCCGGAATGGTCGTCAACGCCGCGAGGGCGGCGTCGGAGGAGAGTCCGCGCGTGACTGCCTGGCGGACCCCCTTGAGAAACCCAGCGACATCATCAAGACCGTGCGTGGTCAGCGCAATCCGCACGCCAGCGGCGGCAAGTCGGCCGGGGTTCTCAGGGGCCATCTCCCAGTGCAGGAGTTCGCTGAGATCAACTTCCAAAGCGGCCTCCGCCGTGGCCACGTTGGGTGGCTTGGGAAAGTCCACAGGCACAATCACCGCCCGGCTGGTGTCGCGGACCGCATCGAGCCGCTTGTACTCGTGGCCGGAACCGCGGATCAGCAAATTGAGGGAAAACTCTCTTGCGAACCGATCCGCCCGCAGCACAAACAGCTCGTTCGCTGCATCACAGATAAAGAGCCACTGCTCACCCCCGTATGCATTGAGTGCCGCGAGCGAGTCGTTCCGCTCAGGCTGCGGCAGCGAGGTGTCGGCCTCGTAAGCCTTCCAGGCTCGCCCATACCAGTCGGCGTCGTAGAAGGCTTGTCGAGCGAGGGCCACTGCGCCCATCGGCGAACTGGGGAACGTGTCTGCATCGCGACGTGGCGACACGGTGAGCCGAAGGTGCTGTGCGGTCTTCCGGGCCACGACCGACTTTTCGACTGGGCTGTCGTCCGTCAGCACCACGGCACTGAAGCCCTTGATGATTCTTCCGGCTGGGGCGACCAGCCGCGCAGCGATCCCCTGGGACCGCATCTTCTTGTCGAGAGACGCATCCGCAATGGGACTGCCGACCACATCGAGTTGGGGCGTGACCTGCTCGTTCCAGTGGACGGCTCCCTTTCGCACCGCTGCGGTGTCGACCTCAGCTTCGGTGAAGGCGTCGATCAAACCGGCGTAAATCGTTTTGCCCGACATGTCCCACACGCGAGCGTCTGGCGGAATCGACTGATCTCCCACCGCCACGATGGCACCATCACGCACCACAACGTCGGCTTTTTCGAGCACCTGCCCGGGCGCCACGACAACGCGGGCGTTGATCAGGGCGTGAGTCTGCGGGGTGTGCTCTCGCAGCCCCTCGACCGGCCGTGTTGAGGGAGGGGCTGCGAGCAGCGATGCTCCGATTACCCACCAGCCCACGCTCAGCGTCATCACCACTACAAACCACCGCGGCCTTGCAGACATTCCAGAAACTCCACCGAAGGTCGTTCAGGGCACGTTGCCGGTAGAACCGATGTCGCTGGGGAGTCGTCGCGCTCCCGCAACCGCCCTGGTACATCAACGGTAGCATCGCGACCGGGACGTTTCACACGCCCCACGGAGCACCTGCCGATCGGCCCCGCGACCGACAGAAACAGTCGTGCGGGGAGTTAGCGAACTTCCGGGAAAACTGCAAAAGCCTGTGCAGCGGGGTGATCGCGTCTGAGACCCCCATTTTTGCCCGGGGAACTTTCCACTTGATTCCACAATCCCTCCTCCAGGACGATTGCCGCCCAGACCGTGTTCAGCGGAGCGCGTCATGCCCACCTATCCCACGACTGTGCCGTCAACTCTGCCACCCTTGCGAGGCGTGGTACGAGGTGCCATGTCGCTTCGACTGGCTATCCTGGTGATGACGGTGCTCGTAGGCGGCACGACGAAGGCTGCCGACACGTCTGTGACGGTGGTGCCGAGGGTGGCTGCAGGCGTCGTGGTGGCCGACCCGACTGCACCCCGTTGGAACAGGGTGATCTATCTGGCCGTCGCACGGATCACGCACGGCGACGCTGCGTCGGTGCCGGAAAACGTCCGTTCGCGGGTGCAAAGGTTCACGCTGGCTCTGATGGCCACGGTCACCAATGCGAACGGCCCAGACGCTCCTCCAAGTTACCAGTTGGTGGAAGTGGGTGCCGGCTACGCCGTCCCGCTCGGTGGCCGCCTGACCGTCATCTCCACAGAGAATCCGCCGTCGCAGGCGGGAATCGACTACCTCGGCCGGCAGGTGCTCGCGGCCAACGGTCGGAATCTTGGTGAGGTTCGACGAAAGGGCATGTCCTCGACGGCCCAAGTCGTGGATGTCGATGTCCTCTTCCGCCACCGCGGTCGCCACACCCCCTTGGTGATGCGACACTTCATCTGGGTGGAGCCACGTTCGGGCCGCTGCACATGCTGCGTTTGGCTGCTGGCAAGACAGCAACGGGGTG
>JBMTLP010000155.1:0-7133 GCA_049433245.1 Pirellulales bacterium | reverse complement strand
ACGCACTGTGCTGGTCGATCGCAACCGCGACGGCGCCGAATCCGTGGCAGCGGAGATTCGTTCGTTGGGACCGGACACGATGGTGGCCGACACCGATTGTTCCGATCCCGACGCCATCGCGAGGCTATTCCACGACGTCGACGCCCGTTTTGGCCGTGTCGACTTCTTGGGCAACATCGCCGGCGACGCATGCCTCGCCAATCCCGAAGACCTTTCCGTCACCGATCTGCGCTGGGTCTTACAAAATCTGGTCGTGGGCCGGTTTGTGATGTGCCAGGAAGCGGGACGGCGAATGCTTCAGCAGGGGCGAGGCTCGATCATGAACATCGGCTCCCTGGCTAGTTCCACCGCGCTTGGGCGAGGGCATATTGCCTACAGCATGGCGATGGGTGCGGTGATCCAGATGACCCGCGAACTCAGCACCGAGTGGGCCTACCGCGGCGTCCGCGTGAACTGCGTCACCCCGGCTCAGGTGATCAACCCTGGGCTCGAGGCCAGAATGGCTGATGACCCGAGTCTCGAAGGGCGTTTTTTACGTGGCATTCCCTCAGGCCGGCTTGGTCAGCCGAACGACATCATGGGGCTGGCGGTGTTTCTTGCCTCGGACAGTTCGGAGTGGATCACGGGGGCCATCATCGCGATGGATGGCGGCAATATGGCGATGAACGCCGGCGGCACTCCGGGGCATGAAGAGCGGCCCGTGCAGTCGCTGCACCCGAAGCACGAGTAACGCATCATGCATGAGAACGGGTTGCCTTCGGACGAGCAGATCTTCGCCCTCTACCGAACGATGAACATCATTCGGCAGACCGAGGAAGAACTCGCCCGCTGCCATCAGCGTGGGCTGATTCATGGGGCCTGCCACACCTACGTTGGGCAAGAGGCGATCGCCACTGGCGTCTGTGCGCATTTGGGCGACCGTGACCCGGTGTTCTCAACGCACCGAGGCCATGGTCACGCTCTCGCCAAGGGTATGCCGCCCGCCGAGTTGATCGCAGAACTTTTTGGACGTGAGACCGGCTGTTCGCGAGGACGCGGCGGCAGCATGCACCTGTTTGCTCCCGAGATTGGCATGATGGGCACCAGCGGAATTGTTGGCCCCTGCATGCTCCAGGCGTGCGGAGGGGCCTACAGCTCCAAGATCCTCAAGAACAACACAGTGGCGGTGGCTTTCTTCGGCGATGGTGCCGTCAACAACGGCGCGTTTCACGAAGCGCTCAACATGGCCAGCATCTGGAAGCTGCCTGCGCTCTTCATCTGCGAGAACAACCAGTTCGCCACCGAAGTGCCGTTCTCGTATTCAAGTGGGAATCCCAGCGTTGGCTCGCGTGGGGCGGCCTACGGCATCACGGGCGTGTCGGTTGACGGAAATGACGTGTTGGAGGTGTATCGGATTGCCGGCGAGGCTGTCGCCCGAGCCAAGAGCGGAGGTGGCCCCACCCTGATCGAATGCCTGACCTATCGCACACGTGCTCATGCCGAGGGCATGGGTGATTTCACCTACCGCACCAAGGACGACGTCGCCGCCTGGAAAGAAAAGTGCCCGATCGCACGGTTGAAGGCGACAGTCATCGAACTGGCGACGAACGAGGAGGCGGCCGCCGAGCGGCTCCAGGCGATCGAGCATGAGGTCGCCGAGCTTGTTCGTGATGGGCGAGCCTTCGCTGAAGCCAGCCCGCTTCCCTCTGCCGAGTCGGCCACGACGCATGTGTTCGCGACTCCGCAGTCGCGTGCCGAGGCTGCGGCCCCGCCCGCCCCTGAAGCAGACGCAGAGGAGCGGCCCCTCTCGTTTGTGGCAGCCACACTCGAAGCACTCGACCATGCGATGGCCAACAACCCAACGATTTTTGTGATGGGGGAAGGGATCGGCGTTCGCGGCGGCAACTTCACCACGACCCAGAACCTGTACCAGAAGTATGGGGCCGCACGTCTGTGCGACACGCCGATCTGTGAGCGGGGATTCGTGGGCCTTGCCTGCGGCGCGGGCATGACAGGCACGCGGCCCGTGATCGACTTCATGTTCGTCGACTTCATCAACGACGCTTTTGGAGAAGTGGTCAACCAGATCGCCAAGATGCACTACATGAGTAGCGGGCGTCTCAAGGTGCCGGTGCTGCTCCGCGGGTGTGGGGGTGTCGGCCATTCCGCAGCCACCCACCATTCCGGCATGTACCACGCCATCTATTCGCACATCCCCGGCCTCCGCGTGGTGCTGCCAGCCACCCCCTACGACGCAAAAGGTCTGATGGCCTCCGCTCTCCGCAGCGAAGACCCGGTCTTGTTCCTCGAACACCGGGAGCTGATGCAATGCAAAGGGCACGTTCCCGAGCAGCACTATGAGATCCCGTTCGGCCAAGCGCGGGTGCATCGCAGTGGCACCGATGTCACCGTGGTGGCCCTCTCCTTGATGGTGCCGCACGCCATCCACGCAGCGGAGCACCTCGCAGCTGAGGGCCTCTCCGTCGAGGTGGTTGACCCACGCACTGTTTCGCCGCTCGACATTGAGAGCATCCTTGCCTCCGTTGCCAAGACGGGAAGGCTGCTCGTTGTCGATGAGGCGTTTGGGCCCTGCGGACTCGCGTCAGAGATCGCCGCCCAGGTGGCCGACCGAGGCTTCGACGATCTCGACGCACCGATCAAGCGACTGCACGGAGCCCACGCGCCCACCCCCTACGCGCCTCCACTTGAGCACGCCGTCGTTCCCCATACCGAACAGATCATCGACGCCATCCGCGACCTGGTGCGGGAGTAGAACAATGCCGCACCCCGTCACGATTCCGCGCCTCGGCTGGTCGATGGAAGAAGGCGTCTTCACGGCTTGGCTCAAGGCCCCCGGAGATGCTGTTCGCGCCGGTGACATGCTATTTGTGCTGGAAGGGGAGAAGGCAGCTGAAGAAATCGAGTCGTTCGACTCGGGCCTGCTGTGGGTACCTGCCGACGCACCGCAGCCGGGAGCTACCGTCAAAGTTGGTGACGTGATTGGCTTTCTGTTGGCCGAGGGGGAAACCGGCCCAGCGTCTGTTGGCATACGGCCGACTGCTCCCAACGCAGCGACAACTGCAAAGCAGCTTCCGTCGGCACCGTTGCAGGGAGTTCCACGCCCTTCGGCCTCCGCTCTCCCGCCAGGACTCCGTCCCGGGCTAGCGAGAGCCGCCGGGCCCGCCGCTCGGCGAATGGCCCGCCAACTCGGCATCGACCTCAACACCGTACCAACGCCCGATCCGACCGGGCGCGTTCTGAGCGAAGACCTGCTGCAGGAAGCGAGCCCCCGCGGACAGTCGCAGCCTCCCTTCGGCATCCAGGGACGACGAGCGGCCAGCCCACGCGCCCGACGCCGAGCCAAAGAACTCGGCCTCGACATCGCAGAGGTCACCGGGACCGGTCGCCACGGACGCATCCGTGAACGGGATGTTGAAGCCGTCGCGGTGGTCCGGCAGCTGCCATCCTCGCAAACCACCGCGGCCACCCCGCCCACGGAACCGGGGCGTTTCGTGCCCGCGTCGAAACTTCGCAAAGCCATCGCGGAGCGGATGTCTGCGGGGCTGCACCAGGCAGTTCCCGTCACGCTCACGACGAAGGTCGACGCTGGGGCCCTCGTCCGTTTCCGTGACCAGCTGAAGGCAACATCGCAGGGCCCAATCGTGCCCACATACAACGACATCCTGATCTACCACGCGGCACAAACACTGCGAGAGCTGCCGGAACTCAACGCCTGCTGGCATCGTGGCGGGATCCACTGGTACGAAGCCATCCATGTGGCCACAGCGGTCGACACCCCGCACGGGTTGCTGGCTCCCGTGGTCCGCAACGCAGATCGTTCGACGCTGGCTAACATCGCCGCAGACACGCGGCAAATGGTGCGATTGGCTCGGGCCGGCGAGCTTGGTCAAAAGCAACTTTCCGGCGGCACCTTCACCCTCTCGAATCTTGGCATGTTTGGCATCGACGCTTTCACGCCGATCCTCAATCTCCCCCAAGCTGCGATCCTGGGCGTTGGCCGGATCGTTACGGAGCCGATGGTTCGCGACAACGCTCTTGTGGTTGGGCAGTCGCTGACGCTCAGCCTGACCTTTGATCACCGCGTCGTTGATGGCGGGCCTGCAGCGCGTTGGTTGCAGCGACTTAGCGAGAGGCTGCAATCTCCCGCACCTTCGCCCGCTTCGTGACCACGTGCTGCTGCGTCAGGCAGCGGTTTTACTTACCCTATGCCCCCTGTTGTCGGAGCCCACGATGCTCTCTCATGACGGCCCCTACCGCCAAGCGCTTCGCTCCTGCAGTCGGCGTTTTCTCTTCGTGGGGGCGATGGCCGCGTGCGTCTTCGGCTCAGCGATGAGCGATTGCAGAGGGAACGCCGCCGCAGCCGGCGACGCAGACACCTACCGCGTGGAAGAGGATGTGCTCTATCGCACCACCGACGATCTCACCGAGAGCGCGAGGGCCAGGTGCCGCCTCGACGTCTACTACCCCACCAACACCTCTGGCTACGCCACGGTAGTCTGGTTTCACGGAGGGGGGCTGACCTCCGGTGAACGCTTCATCCCCGAGGAACTCAAACGCCAGGGGATCGCGGTGGTGGCGGCCAACTACCGGCTCGCTCCCGACGCCGCCTCGCCCACCTACATCGAAGACGCTGCCGCCGCGGTTGCCTGGACGCTACGAAATATCGAACGGTTCGGGGGCTCTGCGGAGCGTGTAATCGTCAGCGGGCACTCGGCTGGTGGCTACCTCGCCGCCATGATCGGCCTCGACAAGCGCTGGCTCGCTGCTCACGACATCGATGCCGACAGCCTTGCAGGCATCGCTCCCTACAGTGGCCACGCCATCACGCACTTCACGATTCGCAAAGAACGCGGCATTCCAGGCACGCAACCGGTGGTGGATGATCTGGCACCGCTCTTTCACGTTCGTAAAGACGCGCCTCCAATCCTGCTGGTCACCGGCGACCGCGACATGGAACTCCTCGGTCGATACGAGGAAACGGCTTATTTGTGGCGAATGCTCAAGGAAGCGGGACACGAAAAGGTGGAGCTGTTCGAACTCGAAGGCTACGACCACGGGCAGATGGCTGGTCCTGCTCATCCACTCCTGCTTCGTTTTATTCAAGGCCTGTAAAATCGCCGAATTGTCTTGCTTGCCCATGCCCCCAGCGGGCCCGGATAGCCCGAGCCAGCGGCATGTGTCTGTCGCGGCTCTGCCAAATCTGCGTTGCCCCTCGCGTCGCTTTTTGCAACGCTCCCCGCCCGCCTGATGCGTCGTTGAAACGACAACGGTGCGGGCACCATACACGGAGCATGTCATGCGAAAAATCGTCATCCTCGGCCTGATCTTTGGCGGCCTCGTCGCGGCCGGTGCGATCCACATCTCCACATCGGGCAACAACGTGGAGATTACGGTTGACCGTCAACGGCTCAAGGCGGTGACCACGGAGGTGGTGCAAGAGGGCGAGACCGCATGGCGGAGCGCCTCAGCCGCCAGCCAAACCAAGCGATAGCACGCCAGAGGCATTCCGCCGAGCCATGCGACGCCGATGGACACAACCGCTGATCAGCACAGCCCTGCTCTTGGCCTGCAGAGCAGCGGTGGGGCTTGAGTCAATCGAGCTCAACACGGACCGCGAAGCGTTCACACCGTCCACCTTCGCTGTCGATCCAGGACGGGTCTTAGTCGAAGGATCCCATGTCTACATCGACAACCGGGATGGATTGCCAACCAACAACTACCCCGAGTTGATTGTTCGCATCGGCGGGTCGGAACGCCTGGAGTGGCGGCTCGGCTTTAACTACTCCGTTGGATCGCAAGGCAATGTCGTCACCAGCGTCGAAGCCGGCGAACTGCCGATAGACGGGGGCACGCTCTACGAATCCAACGTGCTCTACGGGCTCAAACTCGTGACTTCTGAGCAGGATGGCCCGATCCCCCAGAGCTGCGTCATCATGGAGGCCACGACCCCTACGTTTGGACAAGAGTTTGGCACCGAACCCGTGGCGACGGCTGTGCTCGGCTGGGAGCTGCCAGGCAACTGGCGATTGGATGCCGCGATGCGGTATGCCTACGCCGAGAGCGACGTCGCCTGGTTCTCTCGCTGGGGTCCTTCGGTGGTTGCGAGGATCCCGTTGACCGAACGGTGGGAAGTTCATGCCGAGTACTTTGGCACCTTTACACAGGGCTTGCTCGACGACGTGAACCGCCCCTTCTTCAGCCCCGGTGGTCACGTGGCTCTCAGCGAGAACACGGAACTTGGCTGGCGATTTGGCTGGGGGCTCACACGCGACGCAGCCAACTTCTTTAGCGACGCAGGTCTCGCGTTTCGCTACTGACGCCGCAATCCCATCCGTTGATCATGGTCGGGGGAACTCGCTTGCGTTCGACAGCTTTTAGGCGTGAATCGCCTGCCCGCTGACCGCCAAGGCCGCCTCTTTAAGCGCTTCCGGGAGCGTAGGATGGGCGTGGCACACACGGGCGATGTCTTCGGCTGTCGCACCAAACGCCATCGCAGCTGCCGCTTCCGACACGAGGTTGCCTGCCTCCGGTCCGATGATGTGCACACCGAGCACGCGATCGGTGGCACGATCCGCGAGGACCTTCACCATGCCTGCCGTCTCAGCGATCGTCCGCGCTCGGCCATTGGCCCGGAACGGGAAGACCCCCTTTCGGTACGCAACCCCAGCAGCTTCGAGCTGTTCCTGAGTCTTCCCAACAGCGGCGATCTCAGGGTGCGTGAAGACCACCGCAGGCACAAGGTCGTAGTCGACATGGCACCACCCGCCGGTCATGCCGTCGATCGCAGCCACCCCATCTTCCTCCGCCTTGTGAGCCAGCATCGGACCAGGGACGCAGTCACCGATCGCCCACACACCAGCAGCCGATGTGCGAAACTGTTCATCGACGGGAATAAACCCACGACCATCGGTCTGGATTCCCACTGTCTCCAGGCCCAGGCTTTGGGTCGCTGGCCTTCGCCCCGTTGCCGCAAGCACCCGATCGCAGTGAATCGGCTCGCAGCCGTCGACTTCGACAATGCAACCGTCATCCACCGCCTTGGCCGAGGTCACACGTTGACCGAGCCGAATATCGAGCCCGTCCTTACGAAAGAGTTCCAGGGCCTGACCGGCGATCTCTGCGTCGATCCCCAT
>JBMTLP010000154.1:0-7134 GCA_049433245.1 Pirellulales bacterium | reverse complement strand
GAGTGCCATAAAACGACCGCGGGCCGGCGTGCCCCCCAAGACACACCGGCCCGCGGCAAATGGAGTCGTCGTGATCGCCGGGTGCTACACCAGCTCCTTGCGGGCACCCACGAGTGTCCGCAGGCGTTCTGCGAGCAGCGCGACGTCGAACGGCTTCTTGAAGCTCTCGTTCACGTGAGCACGATCGACGGTGATGGTCGAACCGTCGTCGGGGAGCAGGGCAATCACGATCGTCTCCGCATACTCCTGGTTGCGGCGAAGATTTTGACAGATCTGCTGAGCGTCGATGCGTCCGATGGCGTAGTCCACCACGATGCAATCAGGATGGAAGCTTTCCGCCTGGATGCCCGCTTCAAATCCGCTCGCTGCCACCTGGATCTTGTAGGAGCCATCGGCAGGCATGTGACGCTTCAGGTTGTCGATGAGCACCTGGTCTTGTCCAACGACAAGCACCTTCGCCATCGCTTCATCCTCAAGATCGCCGAGAGGCATCCCGTGCTCTTTGAGGAACTTGATCAGGTACTCGCGGGGAATCCGGCGATCCTGCGAACCAGGGATCCGGTAGCCCTTGAGGCGGCCCGAGTCGAACCACTTGCTCACCGTGCGGGGAGCAACTTTACAGATCTTGGCGACCTGTCCCGTCGTGAAGACCTTCATTGATATGGACTCCATTTGCTTCTACACAACTTTGCCAACGGCAGCCGCGTGCGCGGTGACCGTAGCGGGCAATACCGGTATGGCGTGGTGTTCAAGCCACGTGCGACGCGAGTTTTGGTCCGTGTGGACGACCGCGTCGTCGTGCCCCACGAAGGCCGGCCAAGAAAGCGGCGGGGGGCACAGAGAGACACCGATCCAACGGGAAAGCTCCCGCGGATTTCGGCAATCATGGCTCGCAGGTATCCCCCCCTGCTTTCATTCCGCTCGAGACGTGGCCGGTTTTCACCGATCGCGACTCTGACGGAATGACCGTCCGCTATGCATATCGAAAGAACGCTTCGTGCGACTTGAGCCGTTCTTCCCGAAGGCGACGCTCGCAACGCTTTCGCGGGCAGTAACCGATGCACCTGTTGAAGCGCTGGCACCGGGGGTGTGAGGTCGTTTTAGGCAGCTCGGCTGTTGGCGGCGACCGCGTCTTCGAATCGCACGCTGACACGCTTCGAGACTCCAGACTGTTCCATCGTGATGCCGTAAAGCGTCGTGGCAGCCGACATCGTTTTCTTGGAATGTGTGACCACCACGAACTGTGTGGAGGAGAGAGACTCCCGCAGTACCGCTGTAAACCGATCCACGTTGGCCTCGTCGAGCGGGGCGTCGACCTCGTCGAGCACACAGAAGGGGCTCGGCCGACTCTTGAAAATCGCGAGCAGCAGGGCCACGCACGTCATGGTCTTTTCGCCGCCGGAGAGAAGCGAAATGTTGCGGGGCTCCTTACCGGGAGGGCGAGCCACGATCTCTACGGATGCGTCGAGGAGATCATCGTTTGGGTCGATCACGATGTCGGCCTGGCCGCCGGCAAACAGGCGTTCGAAGAGTTCGCGGAAGTATCCCCGTACGGTCTCGATCGTTTCTCCAAGCAGGCGGCGGCTCTCCTCATCGATCCTGGTGATGAGTTGTTCGATCGATGCCTTGGCTTGGGTCACATCGGTGAGTTGGGCCTCGAGCTCGGCGTGCCGCTTCTCGAGTTCTTCGGCTTCGGTGAGCGCCTCCAGATTGACGGAGGAGAACGCGCTGATTTTTCGACGGAGTTCATCGATCTCCCCTTCGAGTGCGTCACGTGAGTCGGGGATTGGATCTTCGTCGGGCGCGGAACTGGTTGCCCCGGGCAACGCGGCGTTGTCGCTAGCGTCGATGTCGAGGTCGTAGTCTTCGCGGATCCGCTCCACGATGCGAGCGCGGGTGTGCCTCGCCTCACCGAAGGCGAGGTCGGTGGTGTGCCCCTGACGCTCGAGTTCGGTGAGCCCTTCTTGCGCGATGCGGCTGCCGGCAGTGGCTTCGCGTGCATCGGCCAAACAACGTTCACGTTGCCGCTGAAGGCTGCGGCGGGCGTGGACCGCATGCTCCACATCAATCGCGGCTTCTGCATGTGTCTGACGAATCCGCAGGCACTCCAAGTCGAGCAGGCTGCGACGCCGCTCGACGTCGCAGAGCCGGGCGTGCTCTTCGCCGCAGGCCGCGCGGCCTGCGTTGCGAACCGCCTCCAAGCGACGCAGTTCGTCGCGGCTTTCTGTCAGCCGAGCTCGAGCGTGCTCCAGTGCCCTCGTGCTCTCGTGTATTTCATCGAGTAAACTTCCGCGGCTACGGTCGAAGGTTTCGATCGTTTTGCGTGCCGCAGCAAGGTCTTCGATGAGGCTTTGCTCGTCGCTCGCGGCAGCGGTCACTTCATCGGCCATCTGCTCATGCTGATGGCGGATCTCAACTGCTTCACGGTCGGCAACACGACGCGCTTCCTCGGCGCGTTCAATCTCGGTGATGGACGCTGCCTGGTCGCGGGGTAGCCGCTGACGCTCCGCTCGGGACGTGGCAAGTTCTCCCTGAGTGTGCTCCTGCCGGCTGCGGAGTGAGCGGGCTGCTTCGCGGAGACGCGTCCGCTCGTGTTCGTGGCGAGCGAGGGTTTGTTCGTGTTGCTCAACACTGGCGGTGAGGTTGCGAAGGCGTTCTTGGAGTGACGACTGTTCGCTGTGTCGTGCCACGAGGCCAGCCATGCTCTTGCCGCCAACCTCGACAGATCCCCGAGCCGAAAGCAACAGGCCGTCGCGTGTCACGAGAGCGTTCTCTGGCCCTGCATCGGGATGGAGCCGCTGGGCATCATCGAGGCTTTCGACCACCCAGAAGGTTCCGAGGACTCGCGTGACAAGTGGCTGGTATCGCTCGTCGCTTGAAACGAACTGATCGAGGCGTCCGACAACGCCTGGCATATTGCTGAGATCCACCTTGATCCGAGTAGGAGCAGGGGGGGGCGAGAGCGCGAGAAAACTCAGCGGACCGCATCGGTTGCCATCTCCGTGGGCGTGCTTCTGTGCCCAACTGATGGCGTCGTCGAGGCTGTCGATCACAAGGCTCGGGCCAAGGTGGCCCAGTGCGAGGTCGACGAGGGGAGCGATGGAGGCATCGGCTCGGATCGCGTCGGCGAGCATGCCGGCGAGGCCAGACGGGGAGGGAAGTTCTCCACGCAAAAGCGACTGCACGCCTGCCGGCACGCCGTCGTGTTGTTGAGAAAGTTCGGCGAGCACCCGCTCCCGTTCTCTGCAGGCTTCGAGTTGAGATCGTAGCTGAGCGAGCTCGTCCCAGGTGGTGCGGATCGTGCTACTGAGGTCGGCTTCCTGCTGTTCGAGTGCCTCCACCTCGGCGAGTTCCCCGCGGAGCCGCGACTCAAGGGAGGCGAGGTTGCCGTCACTCGCAGCGAGCGATTCGGCGAGACGAGCTTTGGCGGCAGCGTTTTGCTCAGCACGGCGACGGCACTCCTGCGCTTTTTGGTCAGCGGTGGCGGCGAGGCTCGCAAGACGCTCCTGCTCCATCCGCTTTGCAAGATGCTGACGTTGGCTTGCCGCGACGGCGTCCTGGAGGCGGCTGCAGGCCTCGCGCGCGGCGTCGGCGCTGGCAAGCGAGCCCTCCGCGGTGGTCCGCAACTGAGCGAGTTGGCTGTCGAGTTGCTCAAACTCAGCCTGCCCCTCGGCCACCGCGTCTGCAGCGACCTTCTCGGATTCCGCAGCGGCACGGTCTTCGCGGACCTTCTGCGCGACACGGGCGGCCGCCTGGGCAAGGTCGTTCGCCACTTCATGTCGTCGCGTGTCGAGTTGGTGCAGTGACGCATCGGCGGCTGCAACCTTTTGTCGTGCCTCGGCTACGCGCTCTTCCGATGCTTCAAGTTCGAGGTCGAGCGACTCGACGCGGCCGGACAACTCTTGCACACGCGCGTCAAATGCGGCGAGGCTTTCTCGTGCGCGATCGCAGCCTTGAGCGAGTCGAGTACGCTCCTGTTCAAGACGAATGAGTTCGGCGTCGACGCCCGCCAGGTCGTGGGCAGCGGCAGCAAGGCGACACTGTTTGAGCCGATCACTCAATACCCGCCATCGCTTTGCTCGGGCTGCCTGCCGCAACACCGTCTCGAGACGAGAGGCCACTTCGCCCACGATGTCGGCGAGTCGCTGACGATTCTGCTCTGCACGTTCCAGGCGTCGGAGGGCTTCCGCTCGACGCGTGCGAAACTTGGTGATCCCCGCGGCCTCCTCGAACACGCCGCGACGTTCCTTGCCACTCGCCACGAGGAGTTTGTCGACGCGACCTTGCTCGATCACGCTGTAGGCTTCGGTTGCTGCGCCGGTGCCAGAGAAGAGTTCCCGGATATCACGGAGCCGCGAGACTTCGCCGTTGATCAGGTACTCGCTTTCGCCGCTGCGATACACGCGACGGCCGATGCGGACTTCGTCCGCTGCCAGCGAAAGCTCCCGGGCGGTGTTATCAAAAATCAGCGTGGTCTCGGCGGAGTTCATCGGCCGTCGCCCAGCCGCACCCGCGAAGATGACGTCGGTCATCTCCTTGCCGCGGAGGCTCCTGACCGATTGCTCACCAAGAACCCACTTGATCGCATCGACGACGTTCGATTTTCCTGACCCGTTTGGCCCGACAATCGCCGTCACACCGGAATGAAACTCGAACCTCGTCCGATCGGCGAAGCTCTTGAAGCCGTGGATTTCGAGGGCTTTGAGCCGGGTCATGATGCGACGTCGTCGCCGGTCGGGCTGGTGGCCGAGATCGGCACGCCCTGCTCGACATCAGCTTCGATCTCCTCCGGAATATCCTGCGACGAGACCTCTTCATGAATACTCTTCCGCCCGTCGAACGCGTCGGGGATGGCGTCAAACACGAGCCTGCTATCGAGCGCCCGCTGAGAGTAGGCCTGCTGGAGGAACTGCACGGCGTCGGGGTAGTGTCCCCCGACCTCAGCGATGCCGCGGATGACGTGTTCCACCCGAGCAGGGCACTCAATCAGTCGATCTTCTTCACCCGGAGTGAAGCAGCTGATGCGTGCCGTGCCATCCTTGGTAGAGACCACAATGTGGTTGCCTGCTTCAGCTCGCACGCCATCATTGATGGGGTGTTCGGTGCCGAAGAGCACGATCTCTGGTCGCACGTGACGCGTGGCGTGCACCAGCGGCGGGCCTTCCACGTCGAGCACGTGCAAGTGGAATCCGTCGGCGAGCGGCTCACCTCGGACGGTGGGCATCGTGCGATCCATCTTCCAGAGGGTTCGGAACGCACCGTATCGCGTTTCTGCGCTTGAACTCGCCAGCAGGGATTCGAGTGCCTCGATGCCGTTGGCGTCATCGATCACCTCCAGGGCGGCCAAGGCCGCAGGCCGTGCGCTACGCAGTTCGGCCGCGGCTTTGGCGAGATGTGGGGCGACGTTCGATTCTCCCAGATACGCCAACGCTTCGGCCGCATGGAAGCGAACTTCGTCATCGTCTGATTCGAGCGCCTTACGAAGCGTGGGGATGGCATCTTCACCAATCGCTTCAAGGCGAAGGGCGGCCGCCGGCGCGGTGACGGGGTCTTCGAGTTGCCGAGTCAGCATTTCGAGGCGGTTGAGCCGCCCACCCGCAGGCTCGTTCACCGCCAAGCAACGCACGACCCGCACATAACGGTCGAGGTGATGCTCGTACTCTGGCGGAATCTCGAGTTCTATAAAGCGATCGGTCTTGGGAGTCGCCACACCACGTTTGCTACCCTTGATGACCGCGTGGAAGCGGCGGTTGATGGTGTCGCCAATCCGCTTTGAGACCGCTACTGAACGATGCTCAGGCTGCAGGACGAGCCCGAGCGATCGCGACTTCAATGACACGCCACCACCAGGAACGATGGCCCTCACCTTTGTCTTGGATTCAAGCGAGGAACTGGTGACCGGGTCGACGAGGAGTGGTCCTTCGGCCACCGCCACCATGTGGCCGTCTCGAATCCGGTCGAGTACCGCCATTTCGGAGAGGCGAGTTTCCATCAGCCATCCGCCTGCAAGATTCTCCGTGTCGTTGCCTGCGGGAACTTCGATAAACACATCGAAGCGTTCGCCGCGGCGGACGCCCGGCGGAATGAAGCCGCGAACCCAGACGAGAGACGTGGACGGAGAGGCCAGCAGCCGGTTCGGCTCGACCACACCACGGGCCTGAATGTCGTTCATCAGGGCTGTGCGTTGCGGGCTCGGCGGCGGATCACTGCCTGTGTTGGGCAAGTTGGTGACCAGCGCAGCTGCTTCCACACGCTGCGGCAGCACGCCCCAGGCTGCGGCATAGTCGCCGACAAGCTTGACGTCTGCATCGAGCTCCATCAGGGCAGCCATCTCAGGGCTTTGGCTGCGGATCGACGGGCCTGCGCAGCCAGCCACCACGATGCCAACGATCAGCAAGGCGGCGACCCAGGCGGCGGGGCGGCGAAGACCGGCAACGGCGTGAGCGATCGATTGCATGAGAGACCAAGACCCTCAAAGACGCGGGGGACTCCAGAGCGGAGCGACGGTAGGGAGCGCGGGTACCAGGGTCAAGATGGTCTTTGACTTGAGAGGCCTCGGACACAGCTCGAGAAAGCGTGCAAAGCCTTGGCAAACCTCACCTTGGAGTAAGCGGGGGAGGTTGCTACCTTTCGCCCCCGACTGCCCCCAGTGCCGCGGTTCCGATGCGACGGCGGGGCCGCGATGTTTCCTTTGAGGAGTGCCGATCCCGTGACGCCCATCGAGCTGCCGCAGCATGAGCCTCTGCAACTTCAGTTGCGCTGGATGATCCGTCGCGATATGCCTGAGGTGCTGGAGATTGAGCAGGGATCGTTTGAGTTCCCCTGGTCTGAAGACGACTTCACCTACTGCCTTCGCCAGCGGAACTGCATCGGCATGGTGGCCGAGATGGCGGAATCGGTCGTGGCATTCATGATCTATGAACTGCACCGCACCCGTCTGCACGTGCTCAACTTTGCCGTGCGTCGGAGCCATCGCCGCTTGGGCATCGGTCGGCAGATGGTGGATCGCTTGATCGGCAAGCTCTCACCCGAACGCCGCGACCGAATCTTGCTGGAGGTTCGTGAGCGGAATCTGCCCGCTCAGCTCTTTTTTCGGCAGTCAGGTTTCATGGCGACTTCGGTGCTCAAGAACTT
>JBMTLP010000153.1:0-7139 GCA_049433245.1 Pirellulales bacterium | reverse complement strand
AGCGATCTCCGGGAACAGATCACTGATCATCAGGCCGCTCTCGCCCCGCGGATGGAAGGCCCAGTCTTCCTTGCGGAGCAGGCCCATCTGGCCGAAGAAGAGGTCAACCTGCTCGTCAGTCTTGAGTGTGCTGCCGTGCAGCCGTGTGAGGGCCGGCTTGTGGTCGAACGAATCGAGATGGCTGAGCCCACCCACTAGGCATATCTGAATCGCTCGCTTCGCCTTGCCGTTGCTCCCGACGGTGCGGGCGGCCATCGGCATGGTGGCCTGGGACTCTTGGTGGAGAAGGGTTGCCAGGGCCGTGGCGGCGAGGCCGTTGATGCCCCACTCAAAGAGGTCGCGACGAGGAAAGCGTGGATCGTTCACGTTCGAGGGCCTTGCCAGGGGAATGTCAGTCGATGAGAACAAACTCAGTGGTGTTCAAGAGCCCGCGGCACAGCGCAGCGAGACCGTGACGATCGACGAGTGGTTCGGACAGCGCCCGCTCCTCTCCTGTTGGCAGGCGGCCAACGGCCCGCCTCCAGGCAGCGTCGACCTGTGCCGCCACATCGGAGCCCGCTTCCGCTTCGACGCTTTCTGCAAACCGCTCTGCGAGTCGCAGCACGAACCCGCTGTTGAGCAGGGACAGCGACTGCAGCGGCGTGGTCGTCACGCTCCGTTTTGGCGCCGTTGATGATGGGTCAGGGCAATCAAACGCTTCGAGCAAGGCGGGCCGATCACCACGCGGACTAAACCGATACACGGTGCGATAAAAGAAGGCCTCGTCGTCAACATCGAGAGGCTCGTAGTAGGTGGTGCCGTTGTTGAGCGTGATCGACACATCCCGAAAACCGGGACCGCCGGCGTGTGGTTTGAGGACGCCGGCGACCGCGAGCATGCTGTCGCGAATGGCCTCTGCTTCGAGCCGGCGCACAGGACCCTTCCACAGCAGGCGGTTGCCCGCATCGATTTCCGGGCCGCGAGGATCGGTCGCTGAAGGACTGCTTGACTGGCGGTAGGTTGCGGAAGTGACGATCGCTCGGTGCAGCCACTTCAGGCTCTGCCCATGCTCACGAAACTGCACGGCGAGCGCGTCGAGCAGATCTGGATGGCTCGGCCTGCCGCCGTTGAAGCCGAAGTCGCTCGGCGTGTCGACGAGTCCCGTGCCAAAGTGGTGGTGCCAGATGCGATTCACGATCACGCGGGCAAAGAGCGGATTGCTGTCGTTGACGACCCACTCCGCCAATTTTTCGCGTCGCGTCGCCTCGGGGGCGTCGGGCGTCAGGTGAAAATCGCCTGAGAGCGAGGGAATCGCCGCGGGGGCCGCCGGAGCGACCACATCGCCGGGCTGCTCTGGGTCGCCACGGGCCAGCAGCGGCACCAGGTCGCCGGCACCTGGCGAGAGCGTGTAGACCTTCATCGTCGCTTTACTCGCCAGTTCGTTGCGTGCCGCCTCACAGTCGGCGATCGCAGCCTTGAGCAGCGACCGGCTTTCCTGTTCGGGGGCGGTGAGGACGGCGATCAGTTCGGCCTCTGATACATGATCCGTGCCGCTGGCCACAGCCCGGGCGACCTCGTCGGCATCGAGGGCGCGGTCGTAGAGAGCAGCCTCCAGGATGCGGCCAGTTAGGAAGCGGTTGCCCCCTTCCGGTCGGTGTCGGAGGCCGAAGAGCACCTCGCTCGCCTCCGGCTCGTAGGTCTGGGCTGGGCCGGGCTTCGTTGGCTGACCGTAGGGCACGCCATCGCGAAAACACTCGATCACGCCGTCGGCGTGAAAGACGATTGCCACGTGCACGGGGCGATTCGTGGCCTCCAACTCCTCGATCCCATCGAAAGACAGGCTGCGACTGAAGTTGTTGCTGCCGATCATCCAGCGGCGAGGCTCACGCTCTCCAAAGACAATGGCGTCGAAGGTCAGGCCATCGAGGGTTTCTACCGAGATCACGCCCCCGCCGGCCTGGTCGAGTGAGTCGAGCTGAATCCATGCTTCGAGCGTCTTCTCGTGAAGAGGACGCGTGAGCGGGGGGGTAGTCACGTAGCTCGCTCCGTCAAGAAGGAGCCCGCCGCCATCGAGCCGGGCATTCCCCACGGCCGTGCCGTGCAGCGCACCGATCGAGTCGCGGAAGGAATCCTCAAACTCCCAGCGAGCGATGGCCTGCGGCGGCAAGGGACGGGCGGCTGGGGCGTCGTTGCGGCTGGCAAGCACACGTTCGCGGGCGGCCGCATCAAACATCGCCAGACTGTCGCGGAGCGTGCCGAGTTGTGCCTCGAGTTTGGTCAAGGCACGCTGCTCGTCGGGCAGATCGATCGTTCGCTCCCCGTGTCCAAGTCCGGAGATTGCGGAGGCGAGTTGGTAGTACTCACGCTGCGAGATCGGGTCGAACTTGTGGTCATGGCAGCGAGCACAGTTGAAGGTGAGCCCGACAAAGGTTTGGCCTACGGTGCCGAGCACTTCTTCGATCTCGTCTTGCCTCGCGAGTTTTTTCATCCGCTCGCTGCCGCCCACCACGGTGTTGTGGACGCCTGCCACCCAGAACCCTGCTGCCGCCGCTCCCTCGAGGCCGCCTTCGAGTTGGTCGCCGATCAGCTGCCGGCGGACGAATTCGTGGTAGGGCATGTCGTCGTTGAGCGATCGGATGACCCAGTCCCGGTAGGGCCAGGCATGCTCCCGCTGAAAGTTCCGCTCAAAGCCGTCACTTTCGCCATACCGCACCACGTCGAGCCAGTGTCGTCCCCAACGTTCGCCGTAGGCCGGCGAGGCCAGGAGCGCGTCGACGTGTCTGCGGTAGGCCTCATCCGAAGGATCGGCCTCAAAGGCGGCGATCTGCTCGGGCGTCGGCGGCAGGCCGATCAGGTCAAAGAACAGTCGCCGGAGCAAGACGCGTGGCGTGGCCTCAGCGGCTGGTCGCAGCCCCGTGGCCGCGAGCCTTTCCTGCACAAACGTGTCGATGGTCTGCTCTTCCGGCACCGATGCTGCCACGAGTGGTTGCAGCGACCACCAGTCGCGGCCAGCCCGCTCATCGGTCGTGACAGCAAACAGGTCGAGCGGCTCGCCGACCCACCCGCCCCCGGCCGCGAGCCAGGCCGCGATGGTACCCTGCTCGGCCGCCGTCAGTGGTTCGTCAGGGGGCATTTCGCCCGCGGAAACCCGCTGCCAAAGCAGGCTCTCCTTCACTTGGCCCGGTACGAGAGCAGGGCCACTGTCACCCCCTGCCGCGAGGGCCGCGGCGTCGTGCACCCGCAGGCCACCCTCGGGGGTGTCGCCGCTATGACAGCCCAAGCACCGACTCACGAGGAGTGGGGCCACATCCTGCACAAAATCGGCGCGCTCTTCGGCAGGCTGATTGGCGATACACACTCCGGGCGGCAGCAGGACAGCCACGGCCAAGCACGTCGCCGTAGCCACGCAGCCCAACCAGCTTGTGACGCGATTCCTCATCGAGTCGCTTCCCCTTCCCGTTGGCGTTCGTCAAACTCCCCGCATCCCAGTTGCGTTCCAGCATACTCCCGTGGCCACCTTGTCGTGCAGGTCGAATGAACCCCGTCGGTATCTCCAAACGGTTGGCCCGAGACGTGGCGGAACTTGCCTTTGGGGTGCCAACGTCGTGTGTCTACAACCCACTGGTCTACGCCTGGCGGCCGCATGAGGCGTACCTTCGCCGCTACGCGAAGCAGGGGGTGAAGGCGGTGCTGGTCGGGATGAATCCTGGCCCCTGGGGGATGGCTCAAACCGGCGTGCCGTTTGGTGAGGTCGGGCTCGTCCGGGATTTTCTCGGCATTGATGAGCCGGTCGATCAGCCGGCCACCCTGCATCCCAAGCGTCCGATCCAGGGATTCGCTTGCCGGCGGAGCGAGGTCAGTGGCCGCCGGCTGTGGGGTTGGGCCCGCGATCGCTTTGGCTCGGCAGAGCGTTTTCGGGACACCTTTTTTGTGACGAACTACTGCCCACTCGTGTTTATGGAAGAGTCGGCCCGCAATCGCACCCCCGACAAACTGCCCGCCGAAGAGCGTGAGCCGCTGTTTAGGGCCTGCGACCTGGCGCTGCGGCAGCTGGTCGAGTGGTGTCAGCCGCAGTGGGTGATTGGCGTGGGTGGGTTTGCCATGAAGCGTGCCGAGGTAGCGGTGGGGGAGATGGATGTACAGATCGGCACGATTCTCCATCCCAGCCCCGCCAGCCCTGCGGCCAATCGAGGTTGGGCAGCTCAAATCGAGCGTCAGTTCGCCGCAATGGGGGTTCGCGTACCCGCGTGAGGTATCGGCGGTCGATCGATGGAGATCGATCGAATGCGTCGGAATGAAAACGTCAGTCGAGATTGATCAGCTCGGGACTCTCGGTCGATTTTCTGATGGCTTCGACGGTGTCACGAACGGCCTTTGCTTTCTCGAGGCTGAGGTTCCTGGGGAAGTTGTCTTCGCCCTGTTCGAAACCGTGCGCGATCGCTTCGAGCATGGGGATGACCGGCTTTGCCTGAGCACCATAGCTCTGCAGGATCTTCATGATTTCCGGCGTACGCTTCTCACTCGCCCAGGGATTCTGTGACGACGTGTAGTCCACGCACGCATTGATTCCTTCTCGAACATGATGCCTCGCGAGGAGCTTCAACCCCTCGATTCGAATCTCATCGGCGAACATTTCTCCACTCGGCGCGGGGATGACGATCGCCTGATAAATCGCCGGCAGTAACGGGACGATATCGCCTGAGGAAAGATTCCCGTAGACGGATCCGATGCTGCCACGGGCCCGGCCGTCTTCGTTTTTCAATCCGGCACGAACGGCGCGATAGAGCGTCTCACGATCGACACCATCGAGCGAGCGACCGAGCAATCCGTCGTGGGAATTGAACAACGCGAACGACAGATACCGTTGCTCCATGCCGCGTGGATCGTTGGCCTGATCAGTCCGCGCGAGCCTCTCCAGGAGTTCCGGGACTGCTGACAGGGCCTGCGTGCCGATTGCAGCCAGGGCTTCAGCCGATTTCACACGGAGCCATAGGTCTTCGTGTTTGAGGTTTTCTTCAAGGGCGGGCACGGCCGAAGCAGATCGACTGCGCAGGTGAGTGAGAGCCTGGCACGCTCCATACCGGCTCTCGAGGTCTGCGGCATCGAGAAGCTTCACCAGTTGCGGGACGATGTCGTCCTCGCGGCGCGCGAGTTCCATGGCAGCACGTTCCCGCACCACGATCGACCAACTGCCAAGTCGAGCCAGCAGCGCCGGTGTGTCGAGAGCGGCGTAATAGCTGGTGCGGTCTGCGTTGCTCCAACCGCGACCGTCTTGCACGACGGATGCTGATTCAGTCGCGTTCAGTTGACGTGCCAGGCTTGGTTTCCTGCCCGTCAGTCGGAGTTGCTTCAATGGCAGTGCGTAGCCCAGCAGGATTGCACCGCTGGCATCCCAGTTGCTGTAGCTGTCGTTTGCCGGTTCCGGCGGGCCTTGATGGTCGAAGCCTCCATCCCATCGCCGAGCGAGATCGAATGAGCGAGCCCCGAACTCGTTCATCCAGGTTCCCGTTGCCTGCGGACCGGACAGCCCAACTCCGGGGAGCGCCCACAGGATATTGAAGAAGTTGCCCGTGTGACCGCAGTCTCGCTCGGCTCCGTGAGACGCGAGGCTCATGCGTGAGAAGTACTCAGCACCTTCCGCGCGATCGAGCTGATTGAACATCACGGCGGCCATGCCGCATTTGCCGTTGTCCTCGTGGGTCTCAATCCACGGATGATGATCTCCGTAAGGAATCGCACCCTTGCCGATGTAGAAGGTGAGCAGTCGATCGCTGCGCTCAATGGCTCGATCGATGGCGGGGTCGGTCACCCCCGCGTCGCGAGCCAGAATCAGGGAGATGGTCAGCGGCAACCCCGGGGAGTTCATCATTCCGTAGCCCCCGAGCCGCCCATCAGGAACCGCGAAGTCGTGTCCCCAGGAGCCGACAGCACTCTGACCGTTCGCCACCTCAACCGCAAGACGGCGCAGGCCCGGCATGACCGACTCATCCCCGGTCGCCAGCACATACTCGGAGAGGAGGAGCATCACGTAACCGTAGCGCCACGATCTCATGCTCTTGTCGGAAAACCCAGCTGCCCATTCCGCCTCACGACGTATCAACGGCAGGTATTCCGGATTGCCGCAGGCCAGAAGTGCCAACGCGTTCAAACTGCGAACAATCGGCTCCCGAGGTCCCGTGCCTGCTGTGATGCGTTGGGCCAGAGCCTTGCAACCCCGCTCCAGTATCCGCTTCGACTTGGGGCAATCCCAGGGGGCGGTCGCGCTATAACTCCCCAGGACTGGAATCTTCAACGTGACGGTCTCGGTTTTGCCGTCTCGCCAACGGATCAGTGTCAGCCGCCCCTGATTCGCGTCTTTCTCAGCCTCGACGAGTGCCTGCCCGAACTCGTGGCGTGGGTCGTGAGCAAACGGTTTCTCACCCACGCCCAAGATCACATCGCCGACGTCCAGCACACCATCACTTGGAGAACCAGACGCGACCTGGGTGATGCGAATCTGTCGTGCGTCGGAAGTGACAAGGTTGTCACAGTACATCCAGCCGCGGGCGCCGCTGGCACCGAGATTCCAGTCATGAGTGGCTGCCGCAGGAATCGTATCCCCATGCGTAAAGTCGGGTATCGGCATGCGGGGAGCAGCGCCAAGCAGGCAGGGACACCCAAGGCTCACCGCAAGCATCATGGCCGGCAGCATTCGATTGTTGGTCGTCTTGAGTTTTATGGTCCAAGGCGTCGCCGGAGTGGAAGTCTGGAGTGAGTCCATGGTGTCCTTCTGGGCTTGGGCCAGGTGGCGTGCGCGTGTGCGGGAAAGCCTGCTGAAAATAGCCCAGTCTTTTCTCATTCCGCAATGATTGCCAGCCTGACCGACGGGCTGCAGCCCACTCCCAGCTCGCCACGTGCGTCGGCTCCGTTGCTCAAGCCTTAGCACATCGCGGCCGCGACGATCTGCGGGAGGCTGGGAAGCGGGGTGACGAGAGTGGTACGCTGATGGCTTCTTTGGAAGTGTGCAGCGGAGGAGGGTGGCCATGGGCAAGACCGTCGTGCAGTCGCAGGTTTGGAGCGTTCGTGAGCGGCCGCTCATAGCCTGGTTGGTGCTGTCCGTCGCGTGTCTGGCAACGGGTTGCGGGAGTGGTGCGCAGCAGACGGGCTCAACAACCGCGTCC